>NZ_JBHFHK010000069.1:0-10159 GCF_041928215.1 Hubeiibacter jixunmingi
TTAAGCAAGGGCTTCTTGATGACTATATTTGTGAGCAACTTCGTTGCCCTTCGGTTAGGTTTGCGTAAGTCCTATATGTGTATCATACAACAAAATATCTGTTAAACTGTCCGCAATATGACAAAATCACCTCAACTGGAAAAATTATGCAAGCACATCATGAACATCATTTAATTTCTCGCTTAGGATGGGTGCGTGCCGCAGTCTTAGGTGCCAATGACGGCATTATTTCTGTGACCAGTTTGGTTGCAGGTATGGCGGAACTGGTGCGGGTCAGCAATTATTGTGGGTGACATGCGTTGCAGGATGGATTGCAGGTGCGATCTCAATGGCTGCGGGTGAGTACATTTCAGTTAAGTCGCAAGAAGATATTGAAAAATCGGATATAGAAATGGAGCGTCGAGAGCTGACCAATAACGCTGCTTACGAATTACAGGAGCTGACCAATATTTACGTTAAACGTGGTCTGACACCAGAGTTAGCACATCAAGTTGCAGTGCAACTGACTCAGCATGATGCGTTGGCAGCACATATGCAAGATGAAATCGGTATTTCTGATGCGACCGCAGCCAACCCATTTCAGGCAGCATGGGCATCAGCTTTGGCATTTTCGTTGGGCTGTATCCTACCAATGTTAGCGATTTGGTTGATTCCAACTGCTTATCTTTCAAAAGGTATCATCGTTGTTGGAGCATTGGCATTAGCAATTTTAGGTGTTATCTCTGCATTATTATCGGGTGTATCACCAATTAGAGGTGCAGTGCGTATCGTCATTTAGGGATTGATTGCCATGGGCATAACCAGTTGGATTGGCTCGCTATTTAATGTGGCAGTTGCTTAGAAGTATGAGCGTTTTATATTACTGTTAAAGATTAGAATAATGATTTTAAAATATCGTTCAATAAAAAAATGCTCCCAAAGGAGCATTTTTTATATCACATCATCTGATGAAATATTAGAAACGGTATGCACCACGAACAACATAAGTTTTATTGTCGTCGCCAAAAGATGCTGTGCCTTCTAAGCTCATTTCAGGCGTGAAGAATTTCTTAGCACGGAAAGAAAAAGCATCTGTGCTTGAACCAACGTCAGGATGATTAGCACTGTAACCAGTACCTACACTGAAAGTACGGTCGAAGTAATAATCAGCACCCAAGCTAACTACTTTATTATCACCTAGAGTAGCATTAGCTTCTAAATTCAAATCGTTAGCACCAACTTTAGTCAAGTATTTCGCACCGATGTATGGAGAAGTGTTAGATACTGAACTAGATGCATAACTTGTATCATTTTTTACTTCTGTCTTGACTTGTGAGTATGCGATACCACCTTGTAACAACAAATCGTTTGATGGTTTGTAACCTACACCTGCACGGACAACATTAATTTTAACTGAGTCATCAGTTGAGTCTTTAAAATTAGAGTGCCCAGCATCAAGCATACCAGCGAACTGAGTGCCAGGAACATAGTAAGTTGCACCAGCATTTACGACTGTAGTTTTAACTTCACCCATCTTTGCAAAGCTAGTGCCTGCATGGATATTGCTTGAATTTTGTAAGAACGCTTGCTCAGCTAATGGTTGAGATTGATTGTCTTGTACTGGTGCGAAGTGGTAAGTACCATCAACACCGAAACCAGTAGCATTCTTGCCTTTCTCTGGCGATACAACGTTCATTGTAGCACCAACTTCAGCTTGATAAGCATTTGCATTTACTGCAACCAAAGAAGCAGATGCAGCGATAACAGCAGCCAATACGTTTAACTTTTTCATGATGTTTTTCTCCCATCACAATTTATAAAAAAATTTGTTACACTTATTTTCAAAAAAAACTTGCGTCAGGTCAAATTTATTTCGTAAAGAAATTTTATCACAAAGTAACCAAACTGTAAATGCAATAAATTAAACTATTGATAAATATATAAATTTAACTCTTGTAATATTTTGTAATATTTTAAATTTAATAGCATTATTTTATTAAAATCTCATTTTTGTCTATTGGTTCTTGATCATAGATGAGCATTGTGACCAATACATTGATAAACGGTAAGCTAAAATTCATGTTCAACTTGATTAGCGTCAAAGTTTAAGCCTATACTCAACTTGAAATAAATATGGAGCGATTTGATGGACAATACTGAACAAAAGTGGCATTTAGAAAATGTACGAACACTTGCAAAGCAATATCCATATACTTTTTATGTGCCGTCGATCGAATATATTTCGACTTTAGAAATTGGTGATTTGGTTAAATTGATGTTTGAAGATGAGCAAGGTCAAGCCGAACGAATGTGGGTAAAAATCACCGCCATTCATGGTGAAGATTTTGCTGGACAGTTAGATAATCAACCTTATGAAATTCAAGGTTTAAATGCTGGCGACTGCATACATTTTTCTGTACAGCACATTATGACATCCTACAATAAAGTCGATCCTGTACCATCATTGGCACAAGAATATTGGGATAGATGTTGGACGACCAAAGCCATTTTGGATGGTGAGGCACCGATTGGATTAATTTGTAGAGATGAACCTTGCCAAGATCAAGAAGATCGTCCATGTCAAGACAGTGGCTGGCAAATTTTAACTGGTGACGAGAGCGATGAATATATGTGTAATCCTGATGTGATTCGATGGGTTGCTTTGGGTGTGTTGTTGAATATTGATGATAGCTTTATCCACTTATTAGATGAAAAAGTAGGCAGTGCTTATATCAAAAATGAACAAGGTGAATGGGTTATTGACGCAAATTTTGAATTTGCTGACTAAAATATCATTTTAAATTTGTGCTATAGTGCAATGCACATTACACAGCAGATATATTTTGGAGAAAGTCATGCCCCACTTGATTATCGAAACATCACACAATTTGGATTATTCTGCACAAGATTTATTACTATGTTTAAATCAAGCGCTTGTTTCGACAGGACATTTTCAAGCTATTGATATTAAGAGTCGCATTGTCAAAATTGATGCCAGCTTGGTCGGTACAGGTGAACAAGCCCAAGCGTTCATTGCTTTACAATTATTCATCATGAAAGGACGAGATCAAGCAACACAGCAGTCATTTGCTCAGACGCTATGTGACGCATTACAGCAATTTTTTAAGACAAATCAGGGCTTACAGTGCTCTGTAGAAGTCATTGAATTAAGTACAGTTTATCAAAAGTGTATTGTTTGAAATCAGTACATGACTGAGACACTATGTTAAAATTTGGATTTTCATTAACATAACAATTTCAATCGGGGCAATTCATGGACAGTATTAGTTTTTTTTGCAGGGATGATGCTCGGTTTATCCTTGATTGTTGCTATCGGTGCCCAAAATGCCTTTGTGCTTAAACAAGGTATTTTAAAACAGCATGTATTTTGGATTTGTTTATTTTGTGCATGTTCTGATGCAGTGTTGATTGGCTTGGGTGTATTTGGTTTTGCACCATTATTAGCGAAGTTTCCGACCTTTATTATACTGATGAAATATTTCGGTGTATTATTTTTATTTGCCTATGGCTTATTGGCATTTAAACGTGCTTACGATGGCGGACAACACTTGCAACTTGAACAGGATGGCGAACGTCAATCACTCAAACAAGCGATCGCATTATGTTTTGCATTTACTTGGCTTAATCCGCACGTGTATTTAGATACAGTGGTGTTGATGGGTTCGGTGTCTTCGCACTATCAAAATAAAATCGCTTTCGCTAGTGGGGCAATGTTGGCGTCATTTTTGTTCTTTTTTAGCCTAGGCTATTTGGCACGTTTTTTACGTCCATTGTTCACCAAGGCGAATGCTTGGCGAGTGTTGGACAGTGTGATTGGTATAATGATGTGGTGGATTGCTTTCAGCTTGCTCAGAAGTTGATGAACGATGTATTTGTTTAGAATCAATTGTGCATCGATATTTTAAAATAAAATCGATTTAAATCATGTCTTTTGAACTCAACAACGGTCATAAACAACCTTTAAAGCTTAATGATCTAGATACGAGTACACAATACAAGTAATGCCAATGGACAAGCCGTTGCCAAACTCCACACCAGACTACGCAAACGTGGATAATCAAGTAAATAACAGATTGCATAAATCGTACGTAAAATCAAAAATGCCGTGCCAAGCATCACCACATAACGATCGCTGACCACCAAGTACTCTGCCATCAAAATCGATGCAATAAACAACGGTAAAATTTCAAAGCTATTTTGTTGGACGGCGTTGGCTCGTGCTGCCAAACCTGTACTATTTTGCAAAAATTCTCGATGATTCCCACCGTGTTGTTTTAGATCATATCCCGATTTGTACACTGCAATTTTGCTAAAAACATAAGGGAATATACAAGCGATAATAATTGCCCAAATACTAAAATGTAAACTGTTCATAACAGCAACCTAATATGTCAAAATCTTCGCCATCATAACATGATTTGATAAAAAAATTTGTAATGAACGTATAATGTGTTTATGTTATGCTTGGTTGGTTCTGCTCTTACAAGGTTTTTGTGATGTCCAAAGCTCATAAACAGTCTAATAATAAAGATCACGCCCCTACTCCACCCACTAGTCAACGTACTACACCATCAGCCCAAGCGGATGCAGTAGCGACCGACGACGTTTATGCAAAATTGACGGCTGATCTAAAAAAGTTGGATAAAATGCTGTGGTTTGCGTTACCTATTTTTGGTTTATTGTTAAGCTTTTTATTTGCGAATCTGACTTGGTTTTCTACTCTATTCACCCCGATTATATTTATTGGTGCTTTGGTCGCTGTAGGCATCAAAAAATACTCTCTAACACTGACGATTATTTTTTGTGTTATGTATTGTTTTATTGATAATTACATCAGCTACAACTATCAGTTCAGCGTCACAGGTTTAAAACGTCAAGCTCTGACTATGGTTCTTTTTATTTCTGCGGTAGGCTTGGCACGTCCTATGATCGAACGTGCATTATTTAAAAAACACAGTCTAAATCTGTAGACTCCAAAGCCATTGCTTTGTACTTTTGAAAAAATAAAAAAAATCGGTGATCTTGAATCACCGATTTTTTACTTTAGTGCAATACGCTAAAGTCTTATAACAATACTGTACGGATATCCGCCAATAACGTTGCAAGTTTAGACGTAAAGCGTGCTGCATCAGCACCATTAATCACACGGTGATCGTATGACAATGATAATGGCAACATCAAGCGTGGCTCAAATTCTTTACCATTCCAAACTGGTTGCATCTTGGCAGGAGAAATACCCAAAATCGCCACTTGTGGCCAGTTTACTAATGGTGTGAATGCTGTACCACCGATTGAACCTAGACTCGTAATTGTGAAGTTTGCACCTTGTAAATCTTTTGGTGATAACTTTTTGTCACGTGCTTTTTGGCTCAACTCACCCAATTCTTGTGCGATTTGCTTAATGGTTTTTTGGTCTGGATTACGCAATACAGGTACAGTCAAACCATCTGGTGTAGCTACAGCAATACCCATGTGGATTTCGTTACGTAACAATACCGCTTTGCCATCATCAGCCAAGTGTGCAGCAAAATAACGCTCTTCTTGCAACAAGTGTGCTACCGCTTTGGCGATAAATGCCAAAATCGTCAAGCCAATACCTTGCTTTTTAAAGCCGTCTTTTAACTCATTACGCCATGCTTCTAAAGCAGTAATATCCGCAGATTCAAACTGCGTTACTTGCGGAATATAGTTGTTCAAAGACAATTGTGGAATAGAGACTTGTTGCAAACGTGTCAATACTTGCTCTTCCACACCACCGAATGCACTGAAATCAGGTAGTTTTGGCAAACCGCTAACTTGTGCTGCAGCAGGTGCCACCGCAGCCACTGGTGCTGGTTGGTTAAGACGTGTTTTCACATAAGCGAACACATCATCTTTGAGAATACGACCGTTTTGTTGTGAAGATTTAACTTCTGCCAACAATACACCTAATTCACGTGCCAATTGGCGTACTGCAGGACCAGCATAGACTTTGGCATTGGCAGCACTTTGCTCTGCTGTAAGCTTATCAACATTTACTGTTTCGTGGCTGACTGCCGCAGCGGGTGCAGTTGCTGCTGGAGCTGATTTCTCAGCTTGTGGTGCAGCTGGTTTTTCAGCTTGTGGTGCTGACTCGACTGCTGTAGTTTGGCTTGCACCGCCAGCAGTTTTTACAGTCAATAAGACAACGCCTTCTTGAACCATATCACCAGTTTTTACGCTGATTGCCAACACTTCACCAGCAACTGTACTTGGTACTTCAACAGTCGCTTTGTCAGATTCAACAACAACTACGCTGTCATCAACATCGATACTATCGCCAACTTTTACCAAAATCTCTGCGATTGCTGCTTTATCAACACCAATATCAGGTACTTTGACTTCAACTTCACTGCTTGCAGAGCTTGCTGGTGCAGCTGCTTTTGCTGGCTCAGCTTGCGGAGCAGATGGTGCTGATTCAGCTGCTTGTGGCTTTGCTTCACTTTTTGCAGGTTCAGCTGATGCACTTGTATCACTTGCTTCAAGCTCAATCAAAGGTGTGCCTTCTGTAACTTCATCACCTTGCTTGATCAAAATTGCTTTGACTACGCCCGCAGATGTACTTGGTACATCTACAGACGCTTTATCTGATTCTACAGTGACAATCGCATCGTTTGCACTGATGCTATCACCTACAGCCACAAGAATCTCTGAAACTAGGGCTTTATCTACACCGATATCAGGCGTTTTAATTTGCATAATCATTAACCTTCTGATTTTTTGCTATCAACATATTCAGCAACAGATTGAATTTTTGGATGCTTTTGCTCTTTCCACGCTGATGGACGATCAACATCAATTTCAAAACTTGAAATCGCATCTTTCACCAAACGTAATTCAACTTTGCCTTCATCTGCCAATTTTTTCAATGTTGCGACAACAATACTTGCTGCATCCACTTCAAAATAACGGCGTAAGTTTTGACGTGAGTCTGAACGACCAAAACCATCAGTACCCAATGCTACAAAAGGCATACCTTCTGGCAAGTATGGACGTACTTGTTCGCTGTACAAACGCATATGATCTGTTGCAGAAACCACGATACCTTCATAACCACTTAATTGCTGTGCAATCCAGCTTTCTTTTGGCTCTTCTTCCAAAGGATGTTTGCGGTTGTATTCTTCACATGCCATACCATCACGTGCTAACTCGTTAAAGCTTGTTACGCTCCACACGTTACTATGGATTTGGTATTCATCACGTAAGATCTTCGCTGCTTTTTCAACTTCACGTAAAATCACACCTGAACCAAGTAATTGGACAGTGGCTTTTTCATCTTTTTGCAATAAATACATACCACGTTTAATGCCTTCTTCAACACCTTCTGGCATTGCAGGCTGTGGATAGTTTTCATTCATCAAGGTCAAATAGTAGTACACACGCTCATGGTCGCCATACATACGTTTGATACCGTCATGTACAATCACTGCCAACTCATAGCCATAACATGGGTCATAAGAGATACAGTTTGGAATTGTACCAGCAAGAATATGAGAATGACCGTCTTGATGCTGTAAGCCTTCACCATTCAACGTAGTACGACCTGCTGTTGCACCCAACAAGAAACCTTGTGCTTGTGAGTCGCCTGCAGCCCAAGCCAAGTCACCAATACGTTGGAAACCAAACATTGAGTAGTAGATGTACAATGGAATCATTGGCAAGTTATTGGTTGAATAACTGGTCGCCAATGCGATCCAAGCACTCATCGCACCTGCTTCGTTAATCCCTTCTTGCAACATGTGACCATCTTTGGCTTCACGATAGTTCATCAATTGTTCATTGTCTTCTGGCGTATAGTTTTGACCATGCGCAGAGTAAATACCTAATTGACGGAACATACCTTCAAGACCAAAAGTACGTGCTTCATCTGGTACGATTGGTACAACACGATCTTTGATTGCTTTGTCTTTTAACAATGCAGAAATCAAACGTACCATCACCATGGTCGTTGAGTAGCTCTTTTCACCCATACCTTGAAGTACGTTATCAAAAATTGACAATTCAGGTACTTGTAATGGTTCAGCTTCTTGACGACGACGCTGTGGCAAATAACCACCTAACGCTTCACGACGTGCTTTCATATATTTGATTTCAGGAGAATTTTCTTCTGGACGATAGAATGGTAATTCGTCTAGTTGTTCATCACTGAATGGCAAATTGAAACGGTCACGGAAGTATTGTAATGCTTCACCAGGTAATTTTTTGATTTGGTGTGCTTTGTTTACACTTTCTGCTTCATTTGATAAACCATAACCTTTAACTGTTTTCGCTAAGATTACAGTAGGCTGACCATTTGCAGTAGTCGCTGCACTGTAGGCTGCAAATACTTTGTACGGGTCATGACCACCACGATTCAAGCTCATGATGTCTGCATCGCTCAAGCCTTCTACAAGCTTAGCAGCTTCTGGATATTTACCAAAGAACTGCTCACGCATGTAAGCACCACCTTTTACTTGGTAACGTTGGTAGTCACCATCTAATGCTTCTTCCATACGTGCTTTTAATGCACCAGAATCATCTTTTGCCAATAGCGGATCCCAATGGCGACCCCATACTACTTTGATGACACGCCAGCCCGCACCACGGAAAATTGATTCTAATTCTTGAATCACTTTACCGTTACCACGTACAGGACCGTCAAGACGTTGCAAGTTACAGTTTACTACCCAGATAAGGTTGTCTAACTTTTCACGACCAGCCAATGAAATCGCACCTAGGCTTTCTGGCTCATCCATCTCACCGTCACCTAAGAATGCCCAAATCTTACGATTTTCATCTTTGATCAGCTTACGGTTAGTCAAATATTTTTGGATATGTGCTTGATAAATTGACATAATTGGACCAAGACCCATCGATACAGTTGGGAATTGCCAATAGTCAGGCATCAAATATGGATGCGGATAGCTTGATAAGCCTTCGCCATCAACTTCACGACGGAAATTGTCCAGTTGCTCTGCCGACAAACGACCTTCGACAAAAGAACGTGCATAAATACCAGGTGCATTATGACCTTGATAATAAATCATATCGCCACCAAAGCTGCTGCTTGGTGCACGGAAAAAGTGGTTGAAACCGACATCATACAACGTTGCACTTGATGCAAATGTTGCCAAGTGACCGCCTAGCTCGTCTTCGTTTTTGTTTGCACGTAGTACCATTACTAATGCATTCCAACGGATTAAAGCACGGATACGGCGTTCCATGTCCTGATCACCTGGCATAGCAGGTTGTTCATTGACAGAAATGGTATTTAAGTAAGGTGTATTTAAACGCTGAATAGGCAAATGCTTTGCAATTGCGCGTTGATATAACTTTTCTAATAAGAAAGCAGCGCGTTCAGTACCCATGTGTTCGATCACAGAGTCAAACGCATCTTGCCATTCTTGGGTTTCTTGTGCATCGGTATCGCCATAAAA
The DNA here is from genome assembly GCF_041928215.1 of Hubeiibacter jixunmingi. NCBI lineage: Bacteria > Pseudomonadati > Pseudomonadota > Gammaproteobacteria > Moraxellales > Moraxellaceae > Hubeiibacter > Hubeiibacter jixunmingi. Next base: position 9,435 of record NZ_JBHFHK010000069.1, read on the forward strand.
AGCCATAATTATCACCTGTTTTGTGTTGAGTTCATTCGTTTTCAAATTATGCCATACTTTTTTAAAGCGTTGTTAGACCATTATATAAATAAAAGTAACAAGGCTATTTTTTTTGGAAATGGTGGGAGGCTTTTGGGTGGTTTTGAAAACAATTCACCTGTACAAGCTTCTAAGAATAATCTACTTTATGTTTTACTGATTGATTTTTAATCTATTTCTCAAGGTTATAAATCATCTTGTGTGATGTATTAAACTCATCATATTCATCATGAGCTTTTTTTATCGGCTTGATTGTGACTGACAGAAACATAACACTCTAATATATCAAATCTATTAAAACTTAAAAATTCATTGACCTTAGTGATACTTTTCCATCGTAAATTCATTAGGTTTTGATCACTAAACTAAACTTTCAATATCTGCTCAATCCAAATGTTTCATCTTAAAAGATGATGGGCAGTAAGGTGATTGTGCGTGCGGATGTTCAGTACATACTAGGGTACTTTTGAGATAGAGCTTGATTTGTAAAAGAAAGATGGTGAAAGCTGTACTTTTTAAAATTAATTAGTCATAACTAAAAGTTACGCTTTTACACGGTTGTGAAAAATCATCACTTCTTGAGCTTTGATTTTTTTATTTAAAGAGTAATTTAAATAGGGCGTGTTGACAATTAACGCAAATTGATTATTGTTGCAGCCAGATAGATATTAGCAGCAAAAGATTCA
>NZ_JBHFHK010000070.1:0-9901 GCF_041928215.1 Hubeiibacter jixunmingi
AACCGATGAATCTTTTGCTGCTAATATCTATCTGGCTGCAACAATAATCAATTTGTGTTAATTGTCAACACGCCCTAGTCTTGGTGGATTTAATATTCTAGCACTTTATGCACAACAATATCTCAAAATCCCTGCTGGTAAAGTCATGCTTTTACTTGATGGCTTGGTACTCTCAGTATCTTTATTTTATGTGAGTTGGCAAATTGTACTGATTTCTATTGTTGGAATCGTCATGCTTAATTCAATTCTTACCCTAAATCATCGCCAAGATCGCTACGTAGCAGATTGATAATATACTTCAATGGTGAAACCTATTTTGGTTTCCCCATTTTTTTCAAAAATGTTTGTTGTGCTTTCCACAGTTCAGAGTAGGTCACACAGCGATAATGATATTGATGTTTGATGGCGTACTGCTTTAACAGCTCTGCCAAAACAGTATAATGTCGATGATGCCAGCCTGGAAATAGATGATGGGTAAGGTGCATATTTAAGCCACCGAGCCAATATCCAAACCAAGCTGGTGTAGTCTTACAATCACAAGCAGTGGTAAAACATAAACTATACCAACTGGCATTAATCGAGCCATCCTGACGTGGCATATAAAAGTCAGGCTCGACCCAATGCGTCCCCAAAACCAATATCACCACACCCATAGAAGCGATAAGTTGCCCCAACACATAGGCAATAAACATCTGCCATATAGGGAAACCGTGGTGTAAAGCAATCAAAATAGGTACACCCAACATCAGCACAAGATGCATCAGCTTAGTACCAAAAAAAATAGCCCAACCTTGCTGACCCTGTAGAATTTTAAAACGTGCAACGGCATTTTTATTGGTTTTATCTTGCCAATCCAATACCCACGCCACATAAGGCAAAGAAATCGCCGCAATCACAGGCCAAAATAAATGCTGCCAACGCATATGCGGTTTCCATTGCTGATAAGGCGTTTGGCGAAACACCCCATTTTCAGAAATATCCAAATCCAAATGTTCAACATTCGGCGTTGCATGATGAAAAAGCACATGACGAGTACGCCAACAATCCGCATCAATTCCCAAAATCATGCCACAAGCACGTGCAGCCCAAGCATTGGCACGCTTACTGCGAAATATCACACCATGTGCGGCATCATGAAAGACATTTATACACAACGCCATACCGAATATATGGGTAACAATTAAGGCGATACCAACATGCAACGCTTGCGAAGAAAAAATCAAATACACATAAGCCATGATACATGCCATTAGCAAAAATATTGCTTTAAGATGTGCTGTACGATCTGCAAAACGGTGTGTTGCATCTTCTTGCAGATAATGTCGTGCTGCCTGCATCAAGTCGCGATGCATGGCTTGTGAGCGTTGCATTTCCAAGGGATCATCTGGTCGATATAAGCTACTCATACTGCTTCTCCCTGTGATGGTGGTGCAAATCTACGCCATGTGAGCAATAGCATTAGCCCTGCTTGCAACACCACACTACATGCCAAAATGATAAATAATGGCTGGGTCGACCAAAACACATACAAGAATAAGCCCATTAATCCTAAGCTTGCAAAGAACCACGCCACCAATCCCCATCGACTACCACCCGATGCAGCACCGACACCGACCACACCGCACGCCAATAACAACTGCCACAATGATTCTAATTTAAAGCCTAGACTTCCCTGATACACGATAAATATCAACACCAAACTATAGCTAGCCACCGTTGCTGCCAGTAAATGTGTAACAGGTAAGCCTAGCGATGTAGGAAGTGGCGTAGGAAGCGAAGTAGCTTGCTTTTTAGCTTTTTTTGGCAAACCTAACCAACGTAACAACGGCAGATTACTCGCTATCAAGGGATTATCATGTCCAATATCGCCTTTGATACCGTAACGCAAAGGCACGTCTTGCCTTTCTCTTTCAAATGTCCCAAAAACTTTATCCCAAATGATAAAGGTACCGCCAAAATTCTTGTTAATATACGGTTTATCACGACCATGATGCACGCGATGATGATGTGGCGTGACAAAAATAGCATCCATCCAAGCCGAACGTGGCGTAACGGCATTATGATTGAATAATTGTACCGAATAATGGATTAGCGAAACTGTGATAAATAATGACAATGGCACACCTAACACTGCCAATATCAAAAAGAATGGAATAGAAGTCAGCGAAGAATACCACGAATTCCGCACGCCAAGAGAGAGATTAAAAAATCGTCCTTGATGATGCACCACGTGTACCGCCCAAAATAGCGGTATAGTATGATGCAGTCTATGCAACCAATAAAAACAAAAATCCCAAGCAATGATCGCAAAAAGCGATTGCCATACTAATCCCCAATTGCTCACCCATCCAAAGCTGGCATGCGTCACAACCCATGCGTATATTGCCACTTCAAGACCACGAAATAGCCACAGCACAATGTGTCCAGAATTCAGATTAAACGCCACATCAGACCAGTTATACTCTGTTTGACGACCTTTGCGTAATAACCATAGGGCTTCAGCTAATACCGTTATTACCATCAATGCCACTGGCAATGCCATTTCATTCATAGGCATGGTTTTGCTCCTTGTATAACCAGTATCTCACACCATATCCCACTAACAAAGCCAATAATGTGCCCGTCCACCAGTCTAAGAAAAAGTGCTGACGCAAAACAATAATAGACACACCAATTATTAGAACCCAAAGCATCACCAATAAATTATATACAGGTCTTTTAGGTTGTAATAATGCCCATCCTGCCAAGGTAGACAATGCTGCATGTAATGATGGTGCACAATTATTGGGAGTATCTACATGAAGTAATTGTTGCCACATTCCATAGCTAATCGGGTATGTATGCCTTACATCGGATAACTGTTGCATAGCAATCGTAGGTAAAGTGGTAGGCACAAAAACATATATTAGACCAAATATGATAGCGACCAGTATCATCGCACGCATCAACCAAGGTAGTTTGTGTGCAGGACAATAAAGATAAGCGTAAGGAATCAATAGAAAAAATGAGAGATAAGGCCAAATAGCACGTATATCAAAAGGTAAACTCTGATCAATCACGCTAGGCATCAAAACAGTCGGCTGGTTGGGTAAGTAACCTGTCAAACCATAGATACAGCCAACAGCACCCCAGCCTAAAAGCATGGCACGTAGCCTTTGCCACAGATTTGGAGAAATGAGCGTATAATGTTGTTTAGCGATAGAATCAGTCATGGTGTATGCTTTTGAATAGAGCATGTAATGGCTTATATTAGCGTGAGTTTGGTTAAAAAATCATAATTTTATTGTAATCGCATGATTTTAAAGATTCAGGATAGAGAGAATAAAAAACTAAAATGAATCAAAATTTAAAAAAGGCTATCAATTAGCGAGTCTCATTCCACATATGACTTGAACTATAGTTCCTCAAAGTTGATAAAAACTTAAATTCTCGCACCTTGATTAATACACTATCGACAACCCTGCCCTGCATCATTCACGGTATAATTGACATTTGGAAAAGCCTGCACTGCAAAATCAACTATAGCTTCGGTTTGACGTAATTCATTAAAAAACGTATCTTCACAATATAAAGCTTGCACTGCTTCAATACTCATCACTTCACTGCTTTCGTCTTTGACAGTGATGATGACTTGTTTGTCATGTTGAGTGATTGCTGTTGCCTTTACTAGATGTTGGCTAACAAATAATTCTTTAGGCAAAGGATTTTGTAGTTTTGCAACCGTCTCAGCAATTGGTAATTTAGGTAAATATTTAGTGCTCGGATAGCTTTGTGCAGGTCGTGCTGTTTCGATTGGCGTAGGTGTAATGTGTTGGTTTTTCTCAGCCACTTTATTGCTCAGATAGTGCTTTAAGCCAAATAAAATCAGCACTAAAAAAATAATCATATTGATATGCCTAGTCCATCTTTGCATATTCATCTTCCTTTTTCCAAACTTATAAAAATAAAAAGTAGCACTAAATCAGTTACCAAGCTCAGTTATAGCATCACAAATGTGGTAACGCAATACGCTTGACTGACAAAGATATGGATACTTTTTATGTATGACCTATACGCTCAAGTTCGATACATAACAGGTTGACTATTTATGCGACTTTTTAAGAATGTTAGTCAAAGTCATTTGCTCAGTCAGCATTATAGTTGTTTTAGATAAGGCCAAGCCGCTTTGAGATAAATAAACATCGACCATAATGTCAAAATCACTGCTGCATACAACAGAATATAAGCAATCATTTCTAAAGGTTGATAATTCACCAAGAAAACAGTAATGGCAATCATCTGAAACGCGGTCTTATATTTACCCACTGTTGAGACTGCGACATTAGTTCTCGCCCCAAGCTCTGCCATCCATTCACGCAACGCTGATACGGTAATTTCACGCGAAATAATCACAATTGCAGCAAATGCCATAGCGATGGTCGGTTGCCATTGCACCAATACCACCAATGCTGCCGCCACCATCAGTTTATCTGCCACAGGGTCCAAAAATCGCCCAAATGCCGAACTTTGATTCAGCTTACGTGCCAAATAACCATCTAACCAATCGGTCACTGCCGCCAAGACAAAAATCCCAGTCAAAATCAAATGCCGTGTCATACTAGCATGATGACCGTTGACTTCCATCGCAGGTGGCCAATATGCTACCGCCAAGAATACTGGTATCAAAGCAATACGAGCAAGAGTTAAGATATTTGGAAGATTCAGGATATTTCCTGTAGTCATAGCTCACCAGCAAATGATATGGCACAAAGTGTGTGGCGTTATCTTAGCATAATTGCCAAATAAAATGTCAATTTCACATCGCTGAAACGATTTAGCCCAAGGCTTTTTTAGTCAGGAAAATTCTACCCGATATTATTCATGCAAAATCTGATAAATGGTTCTTGCCAAGGCAGGTCCGATACCATTGACTTGCATAATTTCTTTTTCGGATGCACTGAGTACCGCTTGAATACCACCAAAATGGGTCAGCAAATCACGACGACGCTTTTCCCCCAAACCAGGGATGACTTCCAAAATCGACGTGCTTCGCTTTTTATCACGCTTGGCACGGTGTTTGGTGATGGCAAAACGGTGAGCTTCATCGCGTACTTGTTGAATGAGATGCAAAGCTTTATGATCGCTTGGCAATTGCAACTTTCGCCCATCGGTAAAATGCAAAGTTTCCAAACCTGCCTTACGCCCTTCACCTTTGGACACCCCAACCATAAAGGCGTCCAAACCTAACTCTTCCATAACCTGCATCGCCATATGCAATTGCCCTTTACCACCATCAATTAGCAATAAATCGGGCAACATTTGCTTTTTATAACGTCGAGTCAAAGCTTGTTTCATCGCAGCATAGTCATCGCCACCAGTAATATCCTCGATGGCATATTGGCGATAATCACGCTTTCTCGCTCCGCCTTGGTCAAATACCACGCAAGATGCAATCGGCGATTCGCCCATCGTATGACTAATATCAAAACATTCGATACGATCTATCGGACGTTCTAACACGCTTTGCAATTGATGAAAACGTTCATTTAAAGCAAAATGATCCGCCAATTGATGCTTAATCGCTTGCTGTACATTGAGTTCTGCCAATTGTAACCATTCGGCACGGGTTTCACGCACTTGATGTTTTATCAGGATTTTTTGTTCAAAATGTTGTTTTAGGGCTTCGCTAAGCTCTTCAGTATTTGGCAAAGGCAGATTGACAATCAATTCACCGGGAATTTCATCCGCCACTTGGAAATAAAAATTCGCCATAAAATCGCTGAGCATTTGCCCCAAGTCATCGCTTTGCATATCAGGAAAATAGCTTTTTCCACCCAGCATACGTCCATGTCGCACGTGCATCACCTGTACTGCGGTTACTCCTGCTTGATGGGCAATCGCTAAAATATCCGCATCACCATCGACTTTATATACCGCTTGTTGCCCTTGCACTTGGCGTAACAATTGCAAACGATCACGGTAAAAGACCGCCTTTTCAAATTCCAGTTGTTCCGCTGCGGTTTCCATTTTGCTTATCAATTCTTGGTTCAAGGCTCGGGTATCACCTTTCAAAAATCGGATGCTGTCTTGCACATCTTTTTGATAGTCTTCTGGGCTAATCAACCCCACACACGGTGCGGTACAGCGTTTGATTTGATATTGCAAACATGGGCGTTGTCGCTGTGAAAAATAACGATTATCGCACTGTCTTACCCCAAATAGTTTCTGTAAAGTCAATAGCATATCTTTGGCACTATAAGCACTGGGATAAGGTCCAAAAAATTTACCGACTTGATGTTTGCCCTTACCACGTCCACTGGCAATACGTGGATAAGGCTTGTCGGCAGACACAAAGATATAGACATAAGATTTATCATCCCGCAACATGATGTTATACGGCGGACGATGTTGTTTAATCAGATTTTGTTCTAATAATAAAGCTTCCGTTTCGGAACGTACCACGATGGTTTCGATGTTATGGATACGAGCGACCAGAGCTTGAGTTTTTGGGTGTTCAATGGTTTTGACAAAATAGCTAGATACCCGATTTTTAAGGTTTTTTGCCTTACCAACGTATAATAATTCGCCCGACTTGCCAAGCATTTTGTACACCCCAGGTAAATTGGGCAAATGCTTTAAGATATTTTGAATATATTCGGTTTTGGCAGGATTGGACAAGGGCTTACCTTATAAAAATTCAATTGACTTCACTTTATAATAAGGTACATTTTGTAAAACTCAAGATAATTGAACAGATATAATATTCGTCTATATTGTAGCTTATTATTTTTAATATCAATATTTTAAAAAATGCTATCGCCCAACACCACTGAGGACATTGAGCGATAATTTTTAATCATCGATAAAAATTATTTTTTCTTGCAACCGCAATTCTCATCACATGGACAATCTTTTGTATTGCATTCGCCTACAGGACATTGGCAACCTTTGCTCGTGCCACATTGACAAACACCATTGACACGGCAAGGACAATCTTCACCACAAGTACAAGAACTTTTCAATTCATATTGCATAATCTATGCTCCTATCTGAATGATTTTGATAAATTTGTCCAGCTTTAACATACACTGTTATTGCTTGACATGAGCTATCATAAAGTCTAACCTTAGGTTAAAGTCAAGTATTTTTCTTAAACTTTTTTTATTTTTTTTAATCTTTTTTGATGGAAAATAAAACATGAATATCAGCCAAGTCGCCAAGCAAGTTGGTCTTTCTGCCAAACAAATTCGTGACTATGAAAAACACGGTCTAATGCGTCCTAGCCAACGCACCATGTCAAATTATCGTGAATATTCAGCACAAGATATTGAGAAATTGCATTTTATTGCTCATGCTCGTTCGGTTGGTTTTTCTTTGGATCAGATCGCTGAACTGCTGCGTTTGCAAGCCAATCCATCTCGCACCAGTTGCCAAGTTAAAGACCTAACCGCCGTTCATTTAGCTGAAATCAATGAAAAAATCGCTAATTTACAACGTATGCACGTCACGCTACAGCGTTGGCACGACAGTTGTTCGGGCGATGAAGATAGCGAATGTAATATTTTAAAAGCCATTGCAGCAGAAAGTGCATAAAAAACACCAATTATAAGTAATCGGTGTTTTTCGGTTTTAAACTCACCATCAATTAAAATGGTAAGTCATCATCAGGTTCTGCGTCATTCATACTGCGACTCGGTGCAGGCGATGAGCTTGGACTTGGATTATTGGCATAGCTGGGCTGGGCATTTTGACCGCCATAGCCTTGATTTTGATTATAGTTGCCTTGTGGGGCATTTAGAGCATTATTATTGCCTTGGTTATAACCTTGATTACCGCCATAATTTGAATTGCCTTGATCTTGATAGCCATTACCGCCACCTTGTTGGTAACCACCGCCATCACCAGAGTTACGTGAATCAAGCATTTGCATGCTGTCGCCACGAATTTCGGTCATATAGCGTTCTTGACCGCTTTGGTCTGTCCATTGACGCGTACGCAATGAACCTTCGATATAGACTTTTGAGCCTTTACGTAAATATTGCTGTGCGATTTCACCAAGTTTGTTATTCAACACGATACGATGCCATTCGGTTTGTTCACGACGTTCGCCCGTGTTTTTGTCTGTCCATGATTCGCTAGTGGCAATCGAAAATTGTGTGACCGAACCGCCATTTGGAAATTGTTTGGTTTCTGGATCACGTCCCAAAGTCCCAACAAGAATAACTTTATTTACACCACGCATTGGATAGCTCCTATTGTTATCATCATATCGATGATGGTTGATTGACATGATGATTATTTAATTCAGCGATCATCATGTGTTATGGTTAATTTAACCTAGTTTTTTTTAAAATGCTAGCTCTTGTTGCAATAATTGCGACAATCGGTGACGTGCATTTTCATCTAATTGTTTTTTATCCAATTTTAGATAAGCCACACCTTTATCCGCCAAAATAACAATCTCTTCAATGCCTTCAATTTCTAAGATATTATCGCTCCACACATTTAAATCTTGTGCTACTGTAGGCAATTGCACGACCACTGATGACAAATAACGAGGCTGACGGATTTGCAACATACCGAGCAACCACATAATCGCAATACCTGCCAATAACGACCAGCCCAAAGTGGTATTATTCAGATGCAATAACATCCCACCCAAGCTACCACCAAAAAATGAGCCCAAAAATTGGCTACTGGAATTAATGCCCATCGCCGTGGATTTGGATTGTAATGGTGCAGCTTTGGACAACCAAGATGGCAATAGTGCTTCCATCACGTTAAAGGAAATAAAGAAAAATGCCACACCAACTAACAGTGCATAATGATAGCTTTGTGCAAATGCCATCACCGCCAAACCAATCACAATGCACAATACCGCCACCAAGAATATCTCTCGCATTTTGCGGTATTTTTCAGCCAAAATAATACTTGGAAAAGCAAAAAATAAACTTACCACCATCAACGGCAAATACACCCAGCCTTGCTTATCCAAAGGAATATCCGCATAAGTCATCAGTTGCGATGGAATATAGACAAACATGGCAGTCAACAGTAGATGCAATACAAAAATCGAGATATGCAAGCGATTTAAGTCAGGCATTTTCAGCACTTCAGCCAATTGGGTACGATAACTTTGGCGAATTTGACGATGATGACGTTGCACATTAGGTACTAGAAATAGCATAAACATAGCAACGATTGCCATCACCGTAGTCAGCCAAAACAAACCCGACAAACCAATTTTTGCCGTCACAAAAGGACCTAAACCAAAGGCAAGCATAAAGGATAAACCAATACTCATGCCAATCATTGCCATGGCTTTAGAGCGTTGTTCTTCTCGGGTGACATCAGACAATAATGCCATCACCACTGCCGACACCGCCCCTGCCCCTGCTATCGCTCGCCCAATAATCACGCCATAAATCGATGTCGATAATGCTGCAATCGCACCACCTACTGCAAATAATATTAAACCAATGATAATCAGCCATTTACGTTGATAACGATCTGCCCACAAGCTAAACGGAATCTGAAATACCGCCTGCGTCAAACCATAAATCCCAATCGCAAAACCCAATAAAAATGGTGTTGCACTTGTATATTGTTGCCCTGCCACAGCAAATACAGGAATAATCATAAATAAACCCAGCATACGCAAAGCGAAAATACTGGCGAGTGCAAAAGTGGATTGGATTTCTAAACGATTCATAACAATAATAATATTTGGACTTGGGCAAGGGCGTAAGTATAGCAGAATTTATTTTTATGCGATGACGTGTGTTGTAAATTCGCTTATTTTTAAAAATTTAATTTGACGATAAAAAGCAAAAAATAAGCCGATAATTTTAGGGTGTGTTGACATACAAAGAAAATCAGTTATTCTGATTATATGAATAGACTAACACTTACTGATGCCCAA
>NZ_JBHFHK010000071.1:0-9866 GCF_041928215.1 Hubeiibacter jixunmingi
TTGGCTGTCGCTAAAGCCCTTGATTGTTTCGTATCTCATCTTGTCATTATATCAAAACTTTCGCAAGAGGTCTAATGAATAATTATAAAACACTAAATAATTTTTATAAAGTAGATTCTTTAAATCACTTCATTATTGCAATTGAAGATGGTCAAACTGCTGTAAGAGAATACCAAAAACTAATTAAAAATTTTTATGATGAACAGGAAGTACAAAAATTATCACTATTAGATGATGTAGATTTGGATTACCAAGCTTTACTAGATAAGATTAATAAATATTCAGCAGAAACTGCAGTTTTTGTTCAAATTAATGGTCGGCGTTATAAAAGATATAATTATCTAATGAGTTTAATAAAACAATGCAGGGGTTATAAATGTCAGTTTTGTGATATATCCATCCCTGTCAAAGACAATGGATTCTATATTGAAACTTGTCATATTAATCCTAAATCTAAACAAGGATCTGATAGCTTAAGTAATATCCTTACTTTATGCCCTAATTGTCATAAAATTTTTGATTTAAATGACCGTTTAGATGAGGAACATTCTGAAGATAGATATCAAGTAACTATCCAAGGTACGAGATATAGTGTAAATCTTAAGTAAGTTTTTACATATTGTGATAGCCAAAAAGGAGTAATCCCATGAGCCAATACCGCAAAACCCTCACCGATGGCGTAGATTATTATGACGTACGCCAAGCCGTAGAAGACATCAAACAAGGCAGTTTCGACGGCTTGCCTTATACATCAAAAGTGCTTGCCGAACAGCTTGTGCGTCGTGCTGAACCTGAGCATTTGACGGATTATTTAAGCCAATTGATTAACCGTGAACAAACACTTGATTTCCCTTGGTATCCTGCGCGTGTGGTATGCCATGACATCTTGGGGCAAACGGCTCTAGTGGACTTAGCAGGCTTGCGTGATGCGATTAGCGAACAAGGCGGTGACCCAAGTAAGGTTAATCCAGTCGTACCAACACAATTGATTGTCGATCACTCGCTAGCGGTGGAATATGGCGGTTTTGACCCTGATGCCTTTGCCAAAAACCGTGCGGTAGAAGACCGCCGTAACGATGACCGTTTTCACTTTATCGAATGGACAAAAACCGCCTTTGAAAATGTGGACGTGATTCCTGCGGGTAACGGTATCATGCACCAAATCAATTTGGAAAAAATGTCGCCAGTGATTCAAAACCGCACCGATGAAAACGGTAAGCGTGTGGCATTCCCTGATACTTGCGTGGGTACAGACAGCCATACACCGCATACCGATGCGTTGGGCGTGATGTCAATCGGCGTGGGCGGTCTAGAAGCTGAAACCGTGATGCTTGGACATCCGTCGATGATGCGTCTGCCTGATATTATTGGCGTGGAATTGGTCGGACAACGCCAAGCAGGCATTACTGCAACCGATATCGTATTGGCTTTGACTGAATTTTTGCGTAAAGAGCGTGTGGTGGGTGCATACCTTGAGTTCTTTGGTGAAGGGGCGGACAGCATGTCGGTGGGCGACCGTGCGACTATTTCCAACATGACGCCTGAATATGGGGCGACTGCTGCCATGTTCTATATCGACCAAAATACCCTTGACTATCTGACCCTAACTGGACGTGATGCCGAACAAGTACAATTGGTGGAGCAATATGCCAAAAAGGTTGGCTTGTGGGCAAGTGATATGAAAGCAGCACAATATCCACGCGTATTACGTTTTGATTTATCAACGGTGACTCGTAACATCGCAGGTCCATCAAATCCGCACGCACGTGTATCGACCAGTGATTTAAAAGCCAAAGGCATCGCTGTAGCGGCTGAGAACCGTGACCCTATACAAGAAGGGGGCTTAATGCCAGACGGTGCGGTGATTATCGCAGCGATTACATCATGTACCAATACATCAAACCCACGCAACACCGTGGCAGCAGGTTTACTCGCTCGTAAAGCGAACGAACTTGGCTTAACGCGTAAACCTTGGGTCAAATCATCATTCGCCCCTGGCTCAAAAGCGGCTGCTCTTTACCTTGAAGAAGCAGGCGTGTTAAAAGATTTGGAAAAACTCGGTTTTGGTATTGTGGCTTATGCGTGTACCACGTGTAACGGTATGTCGGGTGCGTTAGACCCAGCCATTCAACAAGAAATCATCGACCGTGACCTATACGCCACAGCAGTGCTGTCGGGCAACCGTAACTTTGACGGACGTATTCACCCGTATGCTAAGCAAGCGTTTCTAGCCAGTCCGCCATTGGTTGTAGCCTATGCCATCGCAGGGACAATTCGTTTTGATATTGAAAATGATGCCTTGGGTTATGATAAAGACGGTAAAGCGATTTACTTAAAAGATATTTGGCCATCTGATGAAGAGATTGATGCCCTAGTGAAAACAGCGGTAAAACCTGAGCAGTTCCGCAAGGTGTATATCCCAATGTTTGACCTAGGCGAGATTGAAAAATCGGAAAGCCCATTGTACAACTGGCGTCCGCAATCTACCTATATCCGCCGTCCGCCATATTGGGAAGGGGCTTTGGCTGCACCACGTACGCTTAGCCATATGCGTCCACTGGCTATCTTGCCTGATAACATCACCACCGACCACTTGTCGCCGTCTAATGCCATCGTGCTTGATTCGGCAGCAGGGGAGTATTTGGCGAAAATGGGCGTACCTGAAGAAGATTTCAACTCGTACGCAACGCACCGTGGCGACCACTTGACCGCTCAACGTGCCACCCTTGCCAACCCGAAACTGTTCAATGAAATGGTGGTTCGCTCTGACGGTACGATTAAGCAAGGCTCTAAAGCTCGTGTCGAGCCTGAAGGTGAAGTGATGCGTATGTGGGAAGCGATTGAAACCTACATGAACCGTAAGCAGCCGCTCATCATCATCGCAGGGGCGGACTATGGTCAAGGCTCTAGCCGTGACTGGGCAGCTAAAGGCGTGCGTTTGGCAGGTGTGGAAGCGATTGTTGCAGAAGGCTTTGAGCGTATTCACCGTACGAATCTCATCGGTATGGGTGTGTTGCCGTTGCAGTTTAAGGACGGTGTAAACCGTAAAACTTTAAAGCTAGATGGTACAGAAACCTATAGCGTGATTGGTAATCTAGCCCCACGCAGTGATGTAACGCTGGTGGTGGAGCGTGCCAATGGCGAGATGGTAGAAGTGGCAGTCACCTGTCGTCTTGATACCGCTGCAGAAGTGAAAACGTATAATGCAGGTGGTGTGTTGCAACAGTTTGCGAAGGAGTTTTTGGCAGAAAAGTAAGTAAATAAATGAAATAATCTAGGTGGCTGCTTTTTTATGCCATCTAGATTATAATGTTTAAGCTGTTTATCTTCTGAACATAATTTCTATGCGTAACTTTACTTTTATTGACTTGTTTGCTGGTATCGGGGGATTTCATTTTGCAATGAAAGAGCTTGGGGGAAAATGTGTTTTTGCAAGTGAGTGGGATGTAAATGCCCAAAAAACTTATTTTGCTAATCACAATATGATGCCTTATGGTGATATTACGCTCAATGAAACCAAAAATCAAATTCCACAGAAATTTGATATTTTATGTGCAGGATTTCCTTGTCAAGCATTTTCGGTGGCAGGTTACCAAAAAGGTTTTTCTGATAGTCGTGGCACGCTATTTTTTGATATAGAACAGATTATTGAAAAACATCGTCCAAAAGTTGTATTTTTAGAAAATGTTAAAAATCTTGTTTCACATGATAAAGGAAATACATTTAAAGTGATTTTAGATGTTTTGGAAAATAAATTAAATTATCAAGTTTTTTATAAGATAATGAATACTGCAGAATATGCAAATATTCCACAAAATCGAGAGCGAATTTTTATTGTCGCTTTTGATAAAAATACATTCAAGAATATTGATTTTAAATTTCCAGAAAAAATTGAGTTAACAAAAACTATTCATGATTTTTTGGATAAACAAAAGCAAGATGATATTTTTTATTACACTAATTCAAAATACCATGAACAATTGAAACAAGAAATGCATAATAAAGATACGGTTTATCAGTGGCGAAGAGTTTATGTTCGTGAAAATAAAAATGGACTTTGTCCTACTTTGACAGCTAACATGGGAACAGGCGGACATAATGTGCCTTTAATTATAGACGATTTTGGCATTCGTAAATTAACACCAAAAGAATGTTTTGCATTTCAAGGTTATGATATGAATAAGTTTATCATGCCTAATATTGCCAATAGCAAGTTGTATATGCAAGCAGGAAATTCAGTAACAATGCCTTTGGTAAGAAGAATTTGCGAAAATATTATTAAGGTGATGGAAAATGATTAAATATAATGATGATTACTTAAAATTGTTAAAAGTAATGACTTCATTATCGGGTTTGTTTAGCGATAATAAAGTGCCTTATTTATATTACAGGAATGCGGAAAATCTATTTTGTTATGCCTTGAAAGCAAAAAATTTAAGCCGTGATGATAGTGCATTTGATGCATTATTGGAAATTGATGGAATAAAAACTGGTATAGGTTTGAAAACCTTTATTTGTGAAAAAGAACAGAAATTAGAAAAAGTTGCAGAATTTAATCAGCTAGCTAATAAAGAATTTCGCCATTTAAATGGTGAAGAGCTTATTTTTGCAGTTGCTAATGCAAGAAATGAACGTATTGATTTTGCTAACAGATTATATGGTGTCAATCAAGCAGTTTATCATCTGGTAACTAGAAGAGAAAATGAACTTAGATTATTTGAAGAAAATTATGCTAAAATTGATGTGAGTAAAATAAAAATTAAGAAAATAAAAGACAGTGGTATAGAGTTTACGGATTTTATCCATGACTATAGTTATAGTTTTTCCAAAAGCACTTTATTTAAGAAGTTTCTTTTGCCAAATAATTATCTTTCCTTACCAGTTGAGATCATTTCTGAACCTTATGACTTATTATTAAGATTGAAAGATTTAATTGCTACTGAAGAGAAGCAGATGGAACAAAAAGAGTTTGTAGTATTACCATTATATTCTACTCGAAGTGGTTTAGTTCCTGAAAGGAGTGGATTGAATCAATGGAATGCAAATGGTAGAAAACGCAGTCTTGATGAAGTTTATATACCTATTCCTATACAAATTCATCAAAACTTCCCTGACTTTTTTCCAAGCCGAGATATACCATTTGATTTAATCACACCAGACGGAAAGATTTTAAATGCAAAAGTTTGTCAAGAGAATGGAAAAGCTTTGATGACTAATCCAAATTCGGCATTAGCTGATTGGTTATTACGTCAATTATTAAATTTAAAAGAAGGGGAGATTGCAACTAAAAAGCGTTTGGAGTTAATAGATTGTGATAGTGTAATTATTACCAAAAACAGCCAAAATCAATATAAGATTGACAAGGCAAAATTTGGTAGCTATGAGACTTTTATAACTAATCTGTAAATAAAAAAGGAACAACCATGCAAACATCCGTAAAAGCCACTTATATGCGTGGCGGTACATCAAAAGGTACATTTTTTAATTTAAGCGACTTACCTGAGCGTTGCCAGACGGCAGGGCAAGCCCGTGATAATTTCCTACTGCGTGTGGTCGGTAGCCCTGACCCTTACGGCAAGCAAATTGACGGACTGGGTAACGGTTCTTCAAGCACATCTAAAGTGGTGATTTTGTCTAAGACGGATGTGCCAAATCATGATGTCAATTACTTGTTCGGACAAGTGGCGATTGACAAGGCGATGATTGACTGGTCGGGCAACTGCGGTAACCTAACGGCGGCGGTCGGTGCGTTTGCGATTGCGAACGGCTTAGTATCAGCGGATAAAATTCCTACAGACGGCATCTGTGAAGTGCGTATCTGGCAACAAAATATCAGCAAAACCATCATCGCCCATGTACCAATGAAAAACGGTCAAGTGCAAGAAACAGGCGATTTTGAGCTCGATGGCGTCACTTTCCCAGCAAGCGAGGTCAAAATCGAATTTATCGATCCAGTGGATAGCGATGGGGCGATGTTCCCAACAGGTAATTTGAAAGATACTTTGGACGTGCCTGAGATTGGCAGTTTTGAAGTGACTTTGATTAACGCAGGGATTCCGACCATTTTCTTGCGTGCGACAGATTTGGGCTTTACAGGTACAGAATTGCAAAAAGACATTAACTCTAATGCCGAAATCCTAGCGAAGCTTGAAAAAATCCGTGCTTACGGTGCGGTAAAAATGGGCTTGATTAGCGACATTAAGGAAGCCGAAACTCGCCAACACACACCAAAAATCGCTTGGGTAGCAGAGCCAAAAGACTATACGGCATCTAGCGGTAAAGCGGTCAATGCCAGCGACATTGATTTATTGGCTCGTGCCATGAGTATGGGGCAATTGCACCATGCGATGATGGGTACAGCATCGGTGGCGATTGGTACGGCAGCGACGATTCAAGGCACTTTGGTCAATGATGCGGCAGGCGGCTGTGAATTGTCAGAAGTACGTTTTGGTCATCCATCAGGCACATTATTGGTCGGTGGTGAATCCGCTCAAGTCGATGGGCAGTGGGTGGCGAAAAAGGTATCTATGAGCCGTTCTGCACGTCGTTTGATGACCGGTGAAGTGTGGGTGCCGAGTGATTGTTTTTAATTGAAATGATTATGTAAATCCAAGGTGTAACATCTAAATTCTAAAAATGTTTTGGTTGTTACGCCTTGCATAAAGGGTTAAATCTGATTGACTGGATACAATAAACGTAACTGATTAGGTAAACGATAAAATCCTAAACGTTCATAATAATTGGCTAAATCATCGTTTTTAGCATCAATCACAATAAACGCTAGACCCACAATCAAACTAATTTGTTTGGTCAAATACAAGGCTTCACTGATTAAACGGTTTGATAATCCTTTGCCCTGCTGATTTTTATCAATCGCTAAACGTCCAATCAAAATAGATGGTATCTGTTTTGGATAACCTTTAATTAGATTTTCGCTATTATCTAGGCTGATTGATGATAATGTGAAAAAGCCTTGTATCTGATTATCATCTGCCAATACATGGACTTGAGAAATACCCTTTTTCATGTGCTGACTTGCCATGTGTGACAAATAATGATTAATAGCATCGTTACCACAATCAAAAGCATTTTTATTATGCCCTGCTTGTAATAACTCAAACATGATTGCCCCTTAATGCCAAAAGCTTTTGCATTTGTGCATTTGGTGGCGGTGGATTATCTAGCAATTGCTGTACAAATTCTGCTTGCTCTGCGTCCAATTTGATTTCGCTAATATCGCTATTTAGTGTAGGGTCGCATGGCTTAAATACACTTTGCAATAATTCGTCTGCTGTAACGCCTTGAGCCTTAGCAACATTCATAATGATTTGTACTGTTTGCGGTTGTAGGTCAATAATCATGGTTATTCTCCTAACTGGAATTGATGCTATTTTAACACTGTTTGATATTGCATGATGTAATTTTTTACACATCTTTAGGCTTAAACCGCTGTACGTCTTGCCCTAAGCGTAAAGCATCTAAATAATCCGCCCATAACTGCATAATCTTAAAACGTTGCTTGATAAACTTGGTTCTATTGTATGCCGTGCCGTTTGGGTCTTTGACTTGGTGGGCTAATTGCATTTCCAATATCGCATGGTCTTGCCCTAACTCTTCTTCCAATATCGTGCGTGCCGTTGCCCTAAATCCATGTGCTGTTTGCATACCCTTAAAACCTACTCTTTTGATAGTATCGCCTAACGTGTTTTCGCTTAATACTGGTTCTTTGCCATAGTGCTTGATGCTAGGGAATAAATACACATCGCTAAGCTGTAGGGCTTTAATCTGATTGATGATGTCTAGGGCTTGGCTCGATAACGGTATGATGTGGTCATTATGCGTTTTGCTTGCAATGATATTGATTTGCTGCTTGTCAAAATCCACATCCTGCCATTGTAGATAACGGATTTCATTTGGACGCTGAAAAATATAAACAGATAATTTTAAACAAAGCTCTACAATCTCCCTTGCTCTAGGGTAATTTGCCCTGTACAGCCATAAAGCTTGTAATAGCTCTGCTAATTGTGCTTCGTTGGTTATAGCGGTGTGATTGCCTTTCTTAGGGGTAGGGGTGACAATCAATTTGGCTAGGTTGCGGTCTATCACCTGTTTACGCTCTGCCAAGTCTAAAATCATCTTGATAATGGATTTCGTGCGTCTTGCACTCTCTAAGGTGTTGCGGTCGATAAGCTGACTAACCACCGATTGCAATTGTTCCAAAGTAAGCTTGCTTATTGGTATGTCACCAATAAAGGGTAAAATATCTTTATCCAGTTTTCGCACGGTTTCGCTATCTACTTTCTTTTCTAGCTCTCTATTGTGTAGCCATAGCTCAGCAAACTTGGCAAAGGTGTTTTTATTCTCTTGGTCGGCTTGGTCTTGCAATGCCTTTTTGTGTTCGCTAGGGTCTATACCTTGTGCCAGTAATGCCCTTTCTTCATCTCGTTGTAGGCGTGCTTGTGCCAGTGATATTTCGGGGTATGTGCCAAAAGGTAGGGTATTGCGTTTTTTGCTGATAGGTCGGTAATAATCCATCCGCCAGTATTTGCCCCCTTGTGCTGTGATATGCAAATACATACCGCCCCCATCGCTATATTTTTTTGGGTCTTTGAGCTTTTTAACTTGAATGTCGGTTAATTTGTTTAATTGGTTACTTCTAGCCATGAATGTATGCTCATTTTTAGTGTGTGTGTTTGGGTTGTTATAACGGTATTTTAAAATCATTGCTGTATAAGGCTTTCAAGGGTGGATAACGGTATATTTTTCTTGCTTAGCGGTATCATGTACCGTTATAAAGATTTTTGGGGAAATATACCGTTATACTGTTGCGATTATATGATATTTGATGATACAACATGACACAAGTAAAATTAATAAATCGTTGTTTTTGTTTGATTTTGTAGTGTTATGCAGTGTCATGCAATATTGATTTGGCGGTGAGAGAGGGATTCGAACCCTCGATACGCGCAAACGTATACACACTTTCCAGGCGTGCTCCTTCAGCCACTCGGACACCTCACCAGTGCACGATATAGTACTGAAAAAATATGTTTTTGCCAAGTTAAATTTAGGATAAATGAGATTTATTCAATTGGAGTAGAAAGATAAAATAAAAAAGCATCCAAATGATAATATTTAGATACTTTCTAAAGATGATAATAAGGTTAATTTTATTTAGAGCATACGCTTGATCAAGCCATCTTTTTGAATAAATTGATGATATAAAGCACCAACAACGTGCATACCCAGTAAAAACAGTAAAATTACCCACCAGATATCGTTATGTAATTTTTCAAACAGTTCGGCATATTCATCGTTTGGTGTAACCAAAACAGGTACAGTGAAGAGATTAAAGAAATGTGTTTCACGGTCTGCATACATCATCATCAATAAGCCTGATATCGGCATCGCCAACATAGATAGATACAAACCTGTATGTGCAAGGTGTGACATTCCTGTTTGCCATTTTGGCATCACTGGTGCAGGCGGTGCTTTGACCAAGAAACGATTAATCAAGCGTGCAGCCATCCACAGCAAAATGCTGATACCGATAGAGCGGTGTAAGCTCATATTGTCAAAAACTTCTGCTGTCATCCATGCAGATAAGATCAGTAATGCACCGAGCCAGTGGAATAGACGCACGGTGATTGCCCATTTTTTACGAGAAAGAGAAATATTGTCTGCTTGCATGATTGCTTTTCCAAATAATTGCATCAAAATTGCTGGCGAAATTTAGTAGCGGTTAAAATTATCCTAATAATACGTAATATTTTGTATTGAAAACTTATCTAGGACTTACGCAAACCTAACCGAAGGGCAACGAAGTTGCTCACAAATATAGTCATCAAGAAGCCCTTGCTTAATTT
>NZ_JBHFHK010000072.1:0-9789 GCF_041928215.1 Hubeiibacter jixunmingi
TATTTAAAACCACCGCTCCAGTGGATGCGTATATTAATCATTTCACCCATCCTTGGCAAGTACTTTTTTAGATTTTTATATGTTTTAGTTGTTGAGTGGTTATTTTTCAAACTTAAATTACTTTTTATAACCAATTCTTCTCTTTAAATGACTTGGTAGCTACTTTTCGCTCTGTTATTATATAGCCATTATTTCCCTTGCCAAGATTTGTTTATGTCTGCTATCAAAAACACATTACTGCTCATCACGATGTCATTTTGCAGTACTACTCTGTTCGCACAAGATGATATGAGTGCCGAGCCTGTTGCGATGAACAGTAGTGATGCCGAACAAAAAATCTTAGCAAAGCTGTCAGAAATAAAGAATGATGTCACGGATAAATGGCAAATCATTTCAGAAAAACCTGCAATTAAACAGCTAAAAGTCGATGCACGTGCTTCGCAACCTGTCGAGATCAAAGATCCTTTTGAGCGTCTTAATCGTAAAGTGTTTGCGGTCAATAATTTTGTAGATGAGCATGCCGTACGTCCTTTGGCTGTTCAATATCTACGTATTGTTCCTGATGACGTTCGTGCTGGTTATACTGGATTTCGCACCAATATTCGTGAGCCATGGTATGCCACAAACCAAGCTTTACAAGGTCGCCCAAAAGTTGCTGCCAAATCTTTTGGACGTTTTTTGATTAATACCTTGACTACATTTGGCTTGGCAGACGTGGCAAAACGCAAAAATCTAACTTCTGAAAAAGATGATTTTGGTACAACATTAGGGTATTGGGGCGTACCAACAGGACCATATTTAATGTTACCTGGCTATGGACCGAGTAATTTCCGTGATGTAGCTGGGCAGTTTGTAGATTCTAGTCTATCTACTAAAAAACTTATTTTTGAAGATGATAAGGCGTATTGGACCAATCAAGCTGTAGATGTCATCAACATTCGTTCACAATTATTTTCTGCTGAAGAGCTGTTGCAAGGTGACAAATACTCAGCGGTTCGTGATGCGTATTTACAGCAACGTAGTTATACCATCGCTACAAAAAAAGGCATAGATTTTGATGAACAATTGTTTTCTGACGCAGACAGCGAGATGACGACTGATGTTGGTGCTGAGCCTGAGGAACAAAATGCTCAACCTCAAGCTGAAGCCACAACCAAAATTACACACAAGACTAAAAAACATTGATATTTGATGGGAGATTGATGTGACGATTTTAGCTGTAGCACAGATGAATTCTCAAAATGATGTTGAGAAAAATTTTGTAGATATTGAACATTGTTTAAAGCAAGCCAAAAAAGCTAATGCAACGCTTTGTGTTTTTCCTGAGAATTTTATTTGCTTTGCTGCGGGGCAACAAATCAAAATGGCTGAGCGTTTTGATGAATTTAAACAACGTTTGGAACAGCTTTGTTTTCAATATCAAATTTGGATGGTTGCCGGAACTCTAGCCTGTCCTTATCGTCCTAATGGTGATAAAGTCACTGATGGTCGTGTCCGCACTGTGAGTTTGTGCATTAGCCCCGAAGGTAAAACGGTAGCACGTTACGATAAAATTCATTTGTTTGATGTGATGGTATCTGACGGTATTGGACAATATCAGGAATCAGCCAGTTTTGAAGCTGGTGATGAGTTAGCGATTGCCAAGACACCATTTGGTAATATTGGTTTGATGGTCTGTTATGATTTGCGTTTTCCAGAATTGGCGGTGAAATTACGACAAAAAGGAGCAAATTTACTGACCGCACCATCAGCTTTTACTTTTAATACAGGGCAACAACATTGGCAAATTTTATTGCAAGCACGAGCTATTGACAGCCAATGTCATATTTTGGGTGCAGCACAGCAAGGTTGGCATAGTGAACGCAAACGCCAAACGTGGGGACACGCTATGATTACCCATAGTTCGGGGAAAATCTTGGCTGAATGTCAAGAAGAGGGTTTACAATTGATTACTGCTGATTTTGATTTGGCGGAGCAAGAAAAAATCCGTCAAGCGATGCCGCTGATTCAACATCGCCGTTTGTTGCAATTTTAATTTTTTAAGCCCTCCCTTAACCACTTCCACAAAGAGGGAAATTTCTCCAAACCCAAACTTTAATCTAAACAAAGCACAATAAAACCATTAACAATTAAAAAGGCGGTATTGAACTTAAATCCATATTTTGCCCTGTGAAAGGGTGAATAAATTGTAATTGCGTAGCGTGCAATGCCATTTGTGACAGATGATTATGCTCTGGATGGGGATGATACAGTTTGTCGCCTAAAATGGCATGACCAATCGATGATAAATGTAAACGCAATTGATGCGACCGCCCTGTAATCGGTGTTAATGCTACCCGACTGATATTTTTCTCACTGTCATAACTGATTCTTTGGAATAAGGTTTTTGCAGGTTTACCAATGTCAAAATCTACTTTTTGACGTGGGCGGTTCTCCCAATCTGCAATTAAAGGTAAATCAATTTCGCCTTGTTCAGCAATTTTACCCTCTACCACAGCAATATATTTTTTATCCACTTTGCATGCCTGAAAAAGTTTACTCATTGCTACTTCAGCGTCACGATGCTTAGCGAATAATAAAATACCCGATGTTGCCATATCTAAACGATGCGTCACTTTAGCCTGTGGGAAATCTTTTAAAATTCGTAAATAAGCACTATCTTGATATTCAGGCAAACGCCCCATCACCGACAGTAAACCTGCTGGTTTATCAATAACAATAAAGTGATCATCTTGATAAATGATATCAAGTGCGTGCTGTGGTGGTTGATAAATAAAATTATCCCAAACAAATGTCAATTGTGTCATCAGTTCTCTAATGTATAAAATAGCAAAGGGCGAATATTATCCGCCCTTAAAATAAAATCTACTGCATCGATCTCATCAGAATTCAGGAAATTCAAAGCGATAGCCTACACCGTACACGGCTTGAATCCATTCATGACGTTGATGTGCTGTCGCAACCTCAACGATTTTTCTGCGTAGATTCTTGATGTGACTATCAATGACGCGATCCGCCACATCATAACTTTCAGGATTGATATGATCAAGCAATTGCGTACGAGAATAAACTTGCCCAACGTGTTCTAAAAACAACTCTAACAGACGAAATTCTGTTGGCGTCAGATTCAATGCTTTATTCATATACCAAATACGTTGTTGAGCTTTGTCAATACGGAAAGTGCTGTCTTGTTCTGGTTCAGCTTTACGTTCCAAACGACGCAACACGGCTTGTACGCGAGCCACCAATTCTTTTGGACTAAACGGTTTGCATACGTAATCATCCGCCCCCATGTTCAGACCTAACACACGGTCAATCTCTTCACTGCGTGCTGTCATCATAATGATCGGTAAGTCAGATTGCTCACGCACTTTACGGCATACCGCCAAACCATCCAAACGTGGAATCATTAAATCTAGTAAAATCAAGCTTGGTTTTTGTTGCAAAAACGCATCATAAGCACTTTGCCCATCATGATAAACATTGACACTAAAGCCTGCTGCAACCAAATAATCTTTGACCAGCTCCGCTAATTCTACCTCATCTTCGACCAGCATAATTTGTTTCATATTTATCACCTATCTAGACTCAAAAACAGTATTAATATTACTATACAGCATTTTTTATGCTACTTGCCAGAATTTGTGTTTTCCGACTGTTGCAAAGGCAACAAAACGCTACAACGCAAGCCACCCAAAGGAGAATGATCAAAAAGTAAATCTCCACCCAAGAGCTGAGCAATTTTTTTCGATAATGCCAAGCCAAGACCTGTACCACCTGTACTTCGAGTACGAGAATCATCGACACGATAAAAACGCTGTCCCAACTGACTCAGTTGTTCATCTGTCAATCCCAACGGACTATCATCAATATGCAATATCCAAAGTGCTGAATTTTTCTCGACATGCAATCGTATAGTACCGCCATCTTCGGTGTAGCGAAGACTATTACTTAGGATATTAACGATAATTTGACGTAATCGATCACCATCCGTATGAAGTTGTAACGGCGTACCATCAACCTCAACTGTCATATTCTTCTGTTCAAATTTTTCTTGAAAATTAAGCACTTCATTTTCAACAATCGCCCAAACATCTGTATTTTTAAATTGTAAAGACAATTGCTGTGCATCGGCTTGTGCTAAGTCTGCCAAATCTTGTGTAAGCTTACGCAAACTGGTGACTTGATGTTGCATTTTTTCCAAATGTTCAGGTGTTGCTTGGCGAATACCATCTTGCATGGCTTCAATTTGTGCCTGTAAAACTGATAATGGTGTTTTGAGTTCATGTGAGGTGTCAGCGACCCATTGGCGGCGTGACTGTTCATGTTGATACAATATATCTGCCAATTGATTGATGACCGCAGATAAATCCCCTAACTCATCATTACGATGAATTTTGACATGATGCTGATATTGTCCATTACTCAATGCCTGTGCAGCGACCAATAATTTTTGGATAGGTCTGCGAAAAGATTTTGCTAATAATAAAGACACGATCAAACTCAAAATGATCGACAAGCCATAAACCATCAAAAAATAACGTTGCTGTGTATTAAAAAACTTAATACTTAGCACGTCATCCGCACTCAAGCTTGGACGTAATGCCAGATAGCCAACCACTTTATGATCGACGAGTATTTCTTGATACAGCATATTGTTATCTTCTGCACCTGCCAAATAATTTTTATTCGCATCGTATAGCCCTAATCGTCCGCTCAATCCTAGCACATCAGTAGATTGTTCCAAACGCTCGCTGTACGGCAACTTCGCTTGAGCGATATTTACGGCGTGTTTCTGGGTCAATTGTTTGGCAGTATCGACATGATCATGCGATGATTCTTGCTCTAGACCGAAAGGATTAAAATGTGATGGAATCGCTGTATCACCCCCACTATGCTCATTTTGCAATCGTGCTTTGAACAATGCGGGATTTTTTAAAATTTCGTTTTGCTGTTGTGCAATCTGATATTGTCGTACAAACCAAAAATTACGATTACAAAGAAGATGTTGCTCCAACTCTTCCGAACTATGTCTTACTTCTCTTAAATGTTGTTGATCAATCATCTGATCAAAAGCATTTTGCCAGCCGTCATAAACTTGGTAAATTTCTGCTAGGTTATTATTCAAATGATCAAGTTTTTGAAATTCAACCTGAGTCACATATCGTGCAAAGTTCTTTTGAATAGACCATCGCAACAAAAAAGCACTTAATGTACTGACAATCACTGTGATCAACAACACGCTTAAAAATAGCCGAAGTGTAATCGAGATACGCCGACTTTTGACAACAGACATCAAATACACCACGCTAAGCAAAAATATCATTTATGATAGCGAGATATGCTGTTTTTACCAAATAAAATTATTGCTTTCTGATTATTTTTTAACCAATATGTGTTTAATTATTGTACCAAACTGGAGTCTTTCCCATGGATATGCTCAAACTCGTTACAACTTGTACCGTTATGTTATTGGCACTTGGATTGACAGCTTATCAAACAACCAAGGCATTATCTACAGCAGTAACAGGTGATAATGTTTCGGATAAGTTTAAATGCTCACAAAGCAACCCTGGTAACTATCAGCATTATGGTGATTGCCAATTCCAACGTATCAAGCAAATGGAAGCACAGCAAAATGCGACCTCATAATACGCGTCGCCTTTAAACACATACCTGAAAAAAGCCATGTTATCAAAACATGGCTTTTTTCATTTATCTCATTATAATTTCTATAGCCATATTTATTGATGCTTATGGCTGTTTTTTATTTTCCTATTTACGCCTTAGACATTCGCTAAATCTGACCTATTGGTCATACTTTGATACATGAAAAGACTTGAGAAAGTATGTAATTTATTGCACATTGAATAAAAGCACAGTGAAACGCTGTATAGGGTTTTTATTGCTTAGTTTTGGTGATAAAAATCAGTAACCCATTGAAAAGAGAAGGACAGTGCCATGCCACAGTACAACGCCCCATTGCGTGATATGCAATTTGTTTTACATGAATTATTAAACGTTGAGCAACATTATGCCAAGCTACCGTCTTTCGCTGACACTGTTAGTCGTGAGTTGGTCGATCAATATTTAGAAACTGCTGCATCATTCTGTGAAAATGAACTTGCACCGATCAATGCTTCAGGCGATGCGGAAGGCTGTCACTGGAATGATGGTGTAGTCACTACACCAAAAGGCTTTAAAGAAGCTTATCAAAAATATATCGAACTCGGTTTCCCATCATTGTCTGCACCTGAAGAATTTGGCGGTCAAGCCTTGCCAAACTCACTAGGCACTGTGATTTCAGAAATGGTTGGTACAGCCAACTGGTCTTGGGGTATGTACCCTGGTTTATCACATGGTGCAGTGCGTACCGTTGAACACCACGGCTCAGACGAGCAAAAACAGACTTATTTGCCAAAGTTGGTATCTGGTGAATGGACAGGCACGATGTGTCTGACTGAATCACATGCGGGTTCGGACTTGGGTATCATCCGTACTAAAGCTGAACCGCAAGCCGATGGCAGTTATGCAATCACAGGGGAAAAAATCTTTATTTCTGCAGGTGAACATGACTTGGCAGAAAATATTATTCATATCGTGTTAGCACGTTTGCCGAATGCACCAAAAGGTACCAAAGGCATTTCACTATTTATCGTGCCAAAATTCTTGGTCAATGCCGATGGCAGCGTAGGCGAACGTAATGCTGTACGTTGTGCATCGATTGAACACAAAATGGGTATTCATGGTAATGCAACGTGTGTATTGAATTTTGACCAAGCCAAAGGCTATTTGATTGGACCTGAAAACCGTGGTCTAAACTGTATGTTTACCTTTATGAATACAGCACGTATCGGCACAGCAGTACAAGGTTTGGCAGCATCAGAAGGTTCTTTCCAAGGTGCTTTAACTTATGCACGTGAGCGTTTGGCAATGCGTTCTTTATCTGGTGCTAAAAATCCAGACAAAGAAGCTGATGCAATTATCGTACATCCAGCAGTACGCCAAATGCTTTTGACGCAAAAATCTTTTGCTGAAGGCGGTCGTGCATTAGTGTATTTCTTATCACAATATAGCGACTTGGTTGAACACGCTGAAACACCTGAAGAACGCCAAGCTGCTGATGATATGTTGTCTTTCTTAACGCCAATTGCCAAAGCATTTTTGACTGAAACAGGTTACGAAGCTGCGAACAAAGGCGTACAAGTGTTTGGTGGTCATGGTTTTATCACTGAACATGGCATGGAACAAATCGTCCGTGATACCCGTATTGCCTGCTTGTATGAAGGTACTACCGAAATTCAAGCCCTTGATTTGTTGGCACGTAAAGTCTTGCAATCACAAGGTGCATTGTTGAAAAACTTTGCAGGCATCGTGCAACACTTCTGTCAAAGCAATCAACATGAACAATTGAAACCATTAACCAATCAATTGCTTGGTCTATTGAAACAATGGGGCGACATCACCCAAGCTATCGGTGCAAAAGCACAACAAAATCCTGAAGAAATCGGCGCTGCTGCGGTAGATTATTTATACTTCTCTGGCTATGTGACCTTGGCTTACTTCTGGGCAAAAATGGCTCATGTGGCATTGGACAAATTGGCTGAAGGCAGCACCGAAACAGCATTCTACCAAGCTAAAGTGACTACAGCTCAATTCTACTTTGCTAAGGTATTGCCACGCACTGCGAGCCATGCGGCAATTATTGCTACAGGTAGCGAATCATTGATGGCATTGTCTGCAGATGATTTTGTATTCTGATTTAGTTTAAAAATTTAATATTAGATTAAATCTTTAGCAACACTTTGAAGGGAAATTGACTGCGACACATCTATCAATTTCCCTTTACTATATTCGTTTTAATATTAGGTGAAAATTTATGCCAATTTATAAAGCCCCATTACAAGATATGCAATTTTTGTTAAAAGACGTGTTTGATGCTGATAGTTTTTGGCAGTCACAACAAAAATTAGCCCATGTTGATGTTGCTACTGCTGAAGCCATTTTGGAAGAGATGGCAAAATTTGCTGAAAACGTAACTTTACCACTCAACCGTAGTGGCGATGAACAAGGTGCAAGCTATAAAGACACAGTGGTCACGACACCAGACGGCTTTAAAGATGCGTTCCGTCAATATGCTGAAGGCGGTTGGATTGGTCTGGGTGCAGACGAAGCTTGGGGCGGTCAAGCCATGCCAAAAATGCTTACCGTTTTGGCAGATGAAATGCTGTTTGCCACCAACCCATCATTTTTACTCTACCCGCTTTTATCAGTGGGTGCAGGGATGGCATTGAGTAGCTATGCTTCTGAAGAACAAAAGCAAACCTATTTACCAAAAATCTATTCAGGCGAATGGTCTGGCACCATGTGTTTAACAGAGCCACATGCAGGAACAGATTTGGGTATTATCAAAACCAAAGCTGAACCGCAACAAGATGGCACTTACCATATCACGGGTACAAAAATCTTTATCACTGGTGGTGAGCATGATTTAACCCAAAATATTATTCATTTGGTGTTGGCAAAAACCCCGAATGCCCCAGCAGGCTCACGTGGTATTTCATTATTTATCGTACCAAAATTTATGGTCAATCAAGATGGTAGCTTAGGTGAGCGTAATGCGGTCAGTGCTGGCTCAATTGAACATAAAATGGGTATCAAAGCATCAGCGACTTGTGTGATGAATTTTGACGGTGCGACAGGTTATTTGGTTGGTAAAGAAAACGAAGGCTTAGCGGCAATGTTCGTGATGATGAATTATGAACGTTTGTCGATGGGTATTCAAGGTCTTGGTGCGTCAGAATTTGCCTATCAAAATGCCGCTCAATATGCCAAAGATCGTATTCAAGGTCGTAGTGCAACCGGTGCAAAATCACCAGATAAAGCAGCCGATAGCATCTTAGTACATGGTGATGTACGTCGTATGTTATTGAATGTACGTGCTAATAATGAAGCCAGTCGTGCATTTGCGGTCTATGTCGGTCAGCAATTGGATATGACTAAATTTGCTGATGATGCTCAAGCAGTGAAAAAAGCTGCTGATCGTGTGGCACTATTAACCCCGATTGCCAAAGCGTATTTGACTGATACTGCATTCCAAGCCACTTTAGATGCACAAATGTGTTTTGGTGGTCATGGTTATATCCGTGAATGGGGTATGGAACAATGTGTACGTGATTTGCGTATTTCTCAAATCTATGAAGGCACCAATGGCGTGCAATCGCAAGATTTGATCGGCCGTAAAACCATCAAATGCAATGGTGCATATTTGGCTGATTATGTTGCTGATATTCGTGCTGAATTGGCTGACTTCCCAGCTTCAGTAAACTTTATGCAACAAGCAACGCTTGCCGCAGCAGATAAAGTGACGCAAGTGACTGAATATATCTTAAAGCAATCAGCAAATGATGCAGAATATCCAAGTGGTGTTGCGATTGATTATTTGCATAGTGTGGGTTTGCTTAGCTTTGCTTATATGTTTGCAAAAATGGTTAAAGCTGCTGATGGCAAAGATGGCGAGTTTTATGCTCAAAAAGTCAAAGTCGCACGTTATTTTGTTGAGCGTATTTTACCAAGTTTGGATACACACATTGCACGTATTCAAACTTCAAGCGATGTATTATTTAGTTTTGATGAAAATGAATTTTAATCGATTTATTTTGCAATTAAGCTAGACAAATTAAAGCCCTTATTGATTAAGGGCTTTAATTTTTTAGGGCGTGTTGACAATTAACGCAAATTGATTATTGTTGCAGCCAGATAGATATTAGCAGCAAAAGATTCATCGGT
>NZ_JBHFHK010000073.1:0-9445 GCF_041928215.1 Hubeiibacter jixunmingi
AAACCGATGAATCTTTTGCTGCTAATATCTATCTGGCTGCAACAATAATCAATTTGCGTTAATTATCAACACGCCCTAATATTTTAAAGGAAAATTGATTTAAATTAAGGCTTTCCTGCTCAAAATGGCTAAATCTTGCTTTACTGCGTCAAAAGCTGGTCTGATAGAATGACTATCAACCTGCACTTTTTCCTTGTAAAGCTGGCGATTTATCTGCTTTTGAGCGAGAAAAATTAATCATGAACAGGCTCTAAAAAATCGAGGGCAGATCATCTGCCCTTAAACAATTTAAACCGACCTAAAAACAGTTTTAAACTTGCCACTCATGCCCACAATCACGACATTTCCATTGTTTTTGTTGTTGCATAAAGTTTTGCATTTCTATTTTAAAGTTTGGCATCACTCGCCAAAACATCGCACCCGATACAGCACAGACCAAAAATATCGCTACCGTCAAGCTCTGTAAAAACACGCCTGCTGGTTTACCCATCACAAACATCACAATGCTAATCAACACCAACACTGCCAAGACCAATATACTTGGTATCAAAATAACCAAACTACGTGGCACATTAGGACGCACGCCATTACTACTGGCAACAGGCATCAATTTACGACTTTGACATTTTGGACATTGAAAATTCATGGCTTGCTCCTTTTTAAACTATGCTTGCGTATTAAATGATAGAAATTAGATAGAGAATGAAGAACCACAACCACAAGTCGTGGTCGCATTTGGATTATTCACCACGAAGCGTGAGCCTTCCAAGCCTTCGATATAATCCACGCTTGAGCCGAGCAAATATTGATAACTCAAAGCATCAACTACCATGGTCACGTCACCATTCACAAAGCTCGCATCATCTTCGTTCACTGTTTCAGCAAAATTAAAACCATAAGAAAAGCCCGAACAGCCGCCACCTGTCACATAGACACGCAACATCAAATCTTGATTGTTTTCGCTTTCACGTAATTGTCTGACTTTTTTTGCCGCATTGTCGGTCAAAGTTAAAGCTTGTTCAGTCATGGCGTACACCTTTTTGGCTCAGCAAAAAATTTATTTTGCATTGTTTGGCTGTATGTGGATTGCCCTTTTTAAGCAACCCATTGCAACCGTATATTATAACAGAAGTTTGGCAGATTAGAGTAATTTTCGATAAACTTGCGAATTACGTTGATGATTATAAATATGTTGCCTTGCCTGTGGTAAATCACTCACTGCACATTGCACAAAGCCTTGTTCGATAAACCAATGTGCTGTGCGTGTAGTCAAAATAAAAACTTGCTGTATATTTTGTGAGCGTGCTTTATCTTGCAAAAATTGTAAGATTTGTTCGCCACGATTAGAGTTACGATAATCGGGATGTACCGCAACGCAAGCGATTTCTGCACTATTGATTTCATCGGACTGAGTCACGATGGGATGCAGTGCTGCACAGCTGATAATCATGCCATCACGCTCAATTACTGCGAATTGCTCAATCTCTTGTTCCAAACGTTCTCGTGGTCGATAGACTAAAATGCCTTGTTGTTCCAGTGGTTGTAACAATTGCATCAAACCTTGAATATCGCCAATCGTTGCCATCCGCACATCTTCATAATGGCGATTGCTGACCATACTCCCAACACCATCACGGGTAAATAATTCTTGCAACAATGCCCCATCATGCTGAAAAGGCAAAAAATGCACACGGTGAATACCATTTTGGCAAGCCAGTTTGGCAAATTTCAGTACCGATAAAAATGCCCCATCTTGGGCATAATAATCAAGATAATCGTCGATTTGATTGGGATGCAATTCACGCTGCAACTGCTGTTTTGCATCTTCAATACCTTGTTTTTCACTAAAGAAAATCAACTTATCCGCTTGCAAAGCCAATGCCACACGATAAGCCACTTCTTCTGCTGTAACATTAAAAATTTCACCTGTATTGGAATAACCGAGCGGACTAATTAACACAATTGAGCCATTGGCAAGATGATTTTGGATATGATGACGGCTGATACTACGGACTTCGCCCGACCACTGAAAATCTACACCATCATGCACGCCATAAGGTTTAGCAGTAACGACATTACCCGATGCCACATTGATGCGAGCTTGATACATGGGTGAGTTTGCCAAGCCCATGGATAGCATGGCTTCGAGCTTTAGGCGTACCTGCCCTATCGCTCCCAAAATATGCGGTAAGCTATGTTGTGGCGTAATACGACGATGTTGGTGATATTCACTTTGAATATTGGCTTGTGTCAAGGCTTGATCAATTTGCGGTCTTGCCCCGTGTACCAAAATCAGACGAATATTTAAGCTATGCAATAGGGCAATATCATGAATAATATCTTCAAAAAAATCACTTTGAATGGCTTCACCCGTCAGTAAAATCACAAAGGTTTTGTCTTGATGAGCGTGAATATACGGTGCAGAATGGCGAAACCAACGCACATAATCAGGCGTAATATGTTGATAAACTGAATTTGACATTGTCATAATGACTTAAGTATAAAATTAAAATTGCTGTGAATGAAAAGCATAACAAAATTCAATCAGAATTGCTTGGCGAAAATGGGCTATTTATGCTATAAAATGGATTAATCAACAAATGAAAAGCAAAATGATGAAAAGCTTAATCTTAGGCTGTGGTGATTTGGGACAAACTTTGGCGTATGACTTGGTGCAACATGGTCATCAAGTCGTGGCGATTGGGCGTAAAGCTCGGCAGTTTGCTGAATTTGATTATATTTCTCAAGATTTAAATGATTTACCCAATATTAGCGAGCGATTAAATCAACAGCAATTTGATTATATTTTTTGTATTGTCAGCCCAAGCGAACGCAGTGTACAAGGCTATCAAAATACTTATTTAAATATTGCTCAATCGATATTTTTGGCATTACAACAGCAAAACCCTAAAAAAGTGTTTTTTATCTCATCAACACGAGTCTATGCACAAGATCAAGGTGCTATTATTGATGATGACAGCCCATTAAATTATAAAATTTCTAATAATCAAAACGATGAAATAGATCCTTTTACGCAAATATTGCTTGCCAGTGAGTTAGTTTGGTCAGCTTATTGGCAAGAAAAACTATGTATTTTAAGACCGACAGGGCTATATCAACAAGGAAGCCAACGCCTGCAAAAACTTGCTGAGCATACTACACATATTGACAGTATACATTGGAGCAATCGCATTCATCGTGCGGATGTAGTCGGCTTTATGCGTTATTTAACGCAAATTGATGCTGAAAAAATTCAATCTAGTTATATTTTATCAGATAGTGTTCCTATGCCTTTGGGAGAAATTTTAAATTATTTTCGACAAAAACAAGGATTAAATCCATTAACAATGCATCCCGATTTACCGCATACAGGGAAAAAAGTCTACGCCAAACGCTTGCAACAATCGGGCTATATATTGAAATATGCGGATTTTTTTAAGGCACAGATTTAAATTATGATTTAAGTCACAATTTATTGCAATAATGTTGAAAATTGCTGTTTTTTGGCTTTTTTTAATACGCCTGTTTAATATAAAAAGCAACTTAATATTTTAAATCATAATGCTGTTTTGCATCTGTTTAATCCATCAACAGCATATTTCATTCAAAAACAATCGGTTTATAATTTGCAGACAAAAGTAATAAAGACATAATTCATGTTTAGTCACCGCAACAATGCCCACCCTACTTTAAATCATCATCACGCTGGTCTATCTGCACTTACCCTAGGTGCTATCGGTGTAGTCTATGGCGACATCGGTACGAGCGTACTGTATGCCATGAAAGAAGTGTTTAACACAGGACATGTGCCGTTTACCGTTGAAAATATCTATGGCGTGGTATCACTCTTTGTGTGGACGCTAATCATGGTAGTCAGCCTGAAATACGTCACTTTAGTTTTACGTGCTGATAACCACGGTGAG
Source organism: Hubeiibacter jixunmingi (assembly GCF_041928215.1). Lineage (NCBI taxonomy): Bacteria > Pseudomonadati > Pseudomonadota > Gammaproteobacteria > Moraxellales > Moraxellaceae > Hubeiibacter > Hubeiibacter jixunmingi. Next base: position 3,924 of record NZ_JBHFHK010000073.1, read on the forward strand.
GGCGGTTTGATTGCCATGTTAGCTTTGGCATCTAATGCAGTAAAAAATAGACCCAAACTGCACGGCTTTATCATGTTGTTGGGTGTATTTGGGACGTGTCTGTTTTATGGCGATGGTGTGATTACCCCGTCCATTTCAGTATTGTCTGCGGTAGAAGGTCTGGCGATTGTTTCACCAACATTACACGAGGTGATTATTCCAGTTACCTTGGGGATTTTATTTGCATTATTCTTTGTACAAAAATTTGGTACCAAAGGCATTGGTAAATTGTTTGGCCCGTTAATGCTACTGTGGTTTTTGGTGATTGGCGGAATGGGCTTATATCATATGCAAGCCCATTGGGAAGTGGTATGGGCGGTCAATCCTATCTACGCAATAAATTTTGTGATCAATCAGCCTGTATTGTCTTTTATTATTTTGGGTGCAGTGGTGCTCTGTGTGACAGGTGCTGAAGCATTGTATGCAGATATGGGACATTTTGGTAAAACACCGATTCGTTTGGCGTGGTTTACCGTAGTGATGCCGTGTCTTTTACTCAATTATTTTGGACAAGCTGCATTTTTATTAGAAAATCCTGAGGCGATCAGCAATCCATTTTTCTTGATGGCAAATAGTTCATTGCGAATTTTCTTGGTATTTTTGGCGACGATTGCTGCGGTCATTGCATCACAAGCTTTGATTTCTGGGGCATTCAGTATTACCAAACAAGCTATGCAATTGGGGCTTTTGCCACGTATGCGTGTGGTCTATACCAACATGAAAGAAGTCGGGCAAATTTATATTCCCTTTATCAATTGGGGCTTGTTTATTGCGATTTGCTTTGCAGTGGTGTTGTTCCAATCTTCTGATAAATTGGCAGCAGCATACGGTATTGCAGTGTGTACCGATATGTTGATTACCACGATTTTGACTTATTTTGTGGTGCGTTATGCATGGAATTATCCGATTATTTTATGCTTTTTGGCGACTGCAATTTTCTTTGTGATTGACTTATTATTTTGGTCATCGAATTTATTAAAATTATTCAAAGGTGGTTGGTTCCCATTACTATTGGGTGCCATCATGTTTGTGATTATGATTACTTGGCGTGATGGTCGTAAATTGTTGGCTTTTGCACGGCATAATCAAGCGGTAGAGTTACAAGGCTTTTTGGATGATTTATTTGCCAGTTTTGCCCAAAAACGTCTCAATCAAGCCATTGAAAATACCCAAGATAAAATGCGTCATCTTTTATCTGAAAATGGTTTAAAACATCAGCAAGTTGATTTAAAAACCGTGAATGTTGATCAACTGAAGTACGATGCTGAAGATTATGCTGAGTTATTAGCACAGCAAGCAGATCTTGAGCAAAAATTACTTGAAAATGCCAATCGTACTTACCAATTCGAAAATATCAAAAAAATCCCTGGTATTGCGGTATTTTTGGTGCCTGAGGTGAATACCACGCCGATTGCTTTACAGCAAAATCTCAAGCACAACAAATGCTTACATCAATATAATATTTTTGTGAATATTGCTACTTTTGAAGTGCCTTGGATTGGCTTAAGTAAACGTAGCGAAGTGGATTATTTGGGGCATAATTGTTGGAAAGTCACTTTAAATTTTGGTTTTAAAAATGACATTGATGTGCCTGATGCCTTGAGCCAAATTGAACAATTTAATTTTGATTTTGATGAAAATACCGTGAGTTATTTCTTATCAAGAGAAACCATCAATCCACGTAAAGCCCTAACGGGTATGGCATTGTGGCGTGAAAAACTGTTTGTACATTTACATCAAAATGCAGGAACAGCTGCCGAATATCTAAAATTACCGAGCTCAAATGTAGTAGAAATGGGTGCGAAATTAGATATCTAATTTTACTTTTGATAACGTGAGTTCGGAATAAGTTAAATTTTAATTATTTGATTTTAAAAGTAAATTTAATTCATGTGTAGGGTGCGTCTTACGCACCTTTCAGAAAACGGCATTAAAATGGTGCGTCTTGCGAAACAATGTTTCTCACACCCTACTTTTTAAAAATCATACAATTACAATACAAACATACCTTTTTAAACCGAACTCACGTTTTGATATATTTTCAGAGCATAGATCCATGCTATCACAAGCATAATTTATCCCAATAAAAATAGGCTAAGTCAAAAACTTAGCCTATTTTTTCAAATCAAAGATTGAATTAACCTGCTTTACAGTTTAAATCAACTTTTTGACCTTGTGGGTTTGTTACAGTCAAGATTGCATCGTTGCCACCACGGTGCCATTCTACGCCGCCACCAACATAACGCTCACCTGAACCACTTACAGCACGGTCTAACAAGCCTTGTTGACCTTGGATAACCATTGGTAATTTGTCATTGATCAATTGGTTGCCCACTTGTACTACAAGGTTGCCGTTACATACATAACGAGTCATGGTGATATTTTGTTGTGTTGCTGGTGCAGACGCTTGTGCTGGCGCTTGTACTTGTGCCGCTGGCGCTACAGTTTTTGCTGGCTCTGCTTTAGATGCAGTAGTTGTATTCATAGTACCACAAGCTGTTAATAATACTGATGCACCAACGATAGAAAATAATAAATCTTTCATCATAAATTCCTAACAATATCAAAATTAAGGTGGGGCAATTCTAACGTGAAAGATTAGACATTTATATGCTTGATAGCATTTCTTAACACAGAATTTCCAAATCGTATACATAAAAATAAACCCTTATCATCAGTAAATATGATAAGGGCGAAAGTTTAAACCGATGAGACGAGCAATTAGATATCGCTAAGATCTACACCGATACGATGTGCAACTTCTTCATAAGCTTCAACCACATCACCTAAACCTTGACGGAAACGATCTTTGTCCAATTTTTTCTTGGTCTCTTTGTCCCACAAACGGCAACCATCTGGAGAGAACTCATCACCAAGCACAATGCGGTCATGGAACACACCAAACTCTAGTTTGAAGTCAACCAATAACATACCGCCTTGTTCAAACAAAGCTTTAAGCACATCGTTCACTTGATAAGTGATTTTTTTCATTTGTTCCAATTGCTCAGCAGTCGCCCAGCCTAGAGCAATCGCTTGAGATTCGTTCACCATTGGATCGCCTAAAGCATCATCTTTAAAGAACAATTCAAAAGTTGGTGGTGTAAGCTCAATGCCTTCTTCCACGCCTAAACGACGGCACAATGAACCCGCTGCATAGTTACGAATAACGCATTCTACAGGAATCATTTTCAGTTTTTTAACCAACACTTCAGTCGGTGACAACAATTCTGCAAAGTGTGTTTCGATACCTGCATCAGCTAATTTTTGCATGATGAATGCATTAAAACGGTTGTTTACTTTACCTTTACGGTCAAGCTGTGCAATTTTTTCACCATTGAATGCAGAGGCATCATCACGGAAAACCAAAATAAGATGATCTGCATCGTCAGTTTGGTAGACTGATTTTGCTTTGCCTGTGTAAAGTAATTCTTGCTTTTGCATAGAATAAATCCAAATCTAAAAAAGATGATGGCTCATGCAGTATCGCAATGAGCCAGTGTGGGGTTATTATTGCGGCCAATGTATCGCAATATTCTCTAAAATTTGTTTGCTGACCCCATCATTCGCATAGCGTTGATTATCAAATACTGCCAATACTGAGCCTGTGCTTACATCGCCCAATCTTAGCTGATAAGTATGATTATTCAACACGATGTTATATTGATGTGTCGTTTTTGCATCTAAACTTGCTTGCAGACCTGAAGCTTTTACCGCAGCCATGGTGCGTTCCCAAATTGCATTACGTTCGCCATTGATCAATAGCATCACATTTTGGCTACCGTCCATAATGGCTTGTGGTTGACTTGGTACTGAAGATACTCTGCCCGTTACCACAGCTGATGATGCTGCACGATCTGGACGTGATAAATCAAAGCGATTGCCACGGCTATTTACCAGATTTGGAGCGTTTTTTAGTGCCTCTTCAGGGATTTGTGGTGCTGGATAAAGTGCTTGCGGCTGACGCATCTGTACATTTTCTGGAAGCTGCAAAGGCATTGTTTTCACGTTCTTTTTATAGTCTAAAGAACCGTTTCCAATCGCCATTTTGCTACAACCGGCTGTAGCCAAACTTGCTACTGCCAGTAATAATACTGATGTCATTTTCATGAATAAAATACCTACTTTAATAATGCACTTTTTGGCTTAAGTGCTTGAAGTCAATTTCGCATTGACCAAAGCATTACGCACCACATCGTGGTATTGCGTATCCAAAACAGTCAATGGCAAGCGAATTCCTAAACGCACCTTGCCCATGGCATAAAGTGCCCATTTTACAGGAATTGGATTTGATTCACAGAACAAAATATCATGTAATTCGGCAACTTGTGCGTTTAAAGCTTGCATCGGCTGATTTTCGCCTTTCAATGCATGCTCACACATCTCCGCCATAATTTTTGGTGCAACGTTCGCAGTGACAGAAATATTACCCTTACCGCCAGCAAGCATTAATTGCCAAGCCGTTTCATCATCACCTGAATACACGACCATGTCTTTGCTATCTAAAGCATTAATCAGCTCAATACCGCGTGGAATGTCGCCAGTAGCGTCTTTGATACCCACAATATTGGCGATTTTTGATAAACGCACGACAGTCGCATTATGCATATCTACACCTGTACGACCAGGCACATTATACAAAATAATCGGTAAATCTACTGCTTCGGCAATCGCCTTGTAATGGCGGTACAGACCTTCTTGTGTTGGTTTATTATAATAAGGTGTAACAATCAAACCTGCATCCGCACCTGCCTCTTTGACGTGCTTGGTCAAGGTAATGGCTTCTACGGTAGAATTTGCACCGCAACCTGCAATAATCGGGATACGCTTGTTGGCAATGCGGACAACTTCGCTAATCACTTTGACGTGTTCTTCTACTGATAGCGTTGAGGCTTCGCCTGTAGTACCAACTGCTACGATACTATGTGTACCTTGTTCAATGTGCCATTCTACTAATTGCTCTAAACTCGCCCAATCGACTTGTCCATCGTCGCACATTGGGGTAACGAGGGCAACAATTGAGCCTTGTATATCGGTTGCTTGCTGAGTCATGTCTAACATAATCCTATATTATGCCCCAGTATTTTTGTGACCATGCACGGTCTATATCACATACAAAAAATTGGTAAGCTTGTTTCAATCGTGAGATAAAATTGTTTGTCCGTCGCCACAATTTCACCTTTCAATCCATCTTAGCAAGGCGAGCGAGTAACAATCCAATTTTACACAGTATCTTATCATAAGCTAATATAGCCTTTCTATATGTACTATGTTGTAAAATGTTGTTATTTTAAATCTAAATCGTCATGCTCACATCAGTTTTGGGTTACTTCTATCCAAAGCAATCTATCTAAAATGCCAAATTGAAGTGTATATTTTTCCAGAATTCATCTCAAAAACATAAAATATAATTAGGGCGTGTTGACAATTAACGCAAATTGATTATTGTTGCAGCCAGATAGATATTAGCAGCAAAAGATTCATCG
>NZ_JBHFHK010000074.1:0-9320 GCF_041928215.1 Hubeiibacter jixunmingi
TAAGCAAGGGCTTCTTGATGACTATATTTGTGAGCAACTTCGTTGCCCTTCGGTTAGGTTTGCGTAAGTCCTATTTAGATAATTATTTGTCCCAACAACATGCAATTTTAGGTTATTGGTGATTTTGACTAAACCATTGTCCATCAAACAGACTATTAAAATCACCATCACGATAATAACCTACATCATCATACTGTATATGATTATTTGATTTCAGTTTTAGCCATTTTACATAAGCCGAACCAGCAAACTGACCACAATATGTCTTATCTGATTGTTCATTGATTTCATATTGAAACACGGCAACACCTTGATTGATTAACCCTTTTTGGCGATATTCTTCATCAACACCATAATCTAACTGTTCTCTGCGATAAATATCCGTTAAAGTCAATTTTCCTGTAAATTCACAACGATTATTTTTAACTTTTGAATAACCCGTAATTTTATAATCAAAACTTTGTGGATTAATTTTTTTCACCGATTGTATATTGATGATTAACCGCTGATTATGTTCACCAGTAATACCAATCACAGGGAAATCTTGACTTTTAAGCAATAATTTAGAAAAATCCTGTTGCTTAAATATTTGTTTTTGTTCCGTATTGAGAGGAATAAAATATTCATTTGGATCAATCATGCTTAATATTTTTTTTGACTAAAACGCTATTTTGCGTTGCCAGTAATCCTAGACACAACGTCATTGTCATTTTTTTAATTTTTTGCTTTTGCATAGTCACATCCTTTTTGTTAAGACTATTTTACCCGATGCAATAAATATGTCCCTACACCCAGTAAAATAAATATCGGTAATAACACAAACCACGCCACAGAAATGCTAGCCACGAGGCTTGCATATCCAATAAAGTCTTGAAAATAATAAAAACCTAAACCAATGAATAAAGCAATCACCAAACGAAAGCCCATCGAATGCTGACGCAAAGGTCCAAAGATAAAAGAGCAAGCCATGACTACCAAAGCAATTAACGCAAAAGGTGCAGCAATCATTTGCCAAAATGCCAACTGATATTTACGTGGAATTTGACTGGATTGATCCAAGTATCGCATAAATTTAACCAATTGACTTGGTGCCAAATCCTCAGGATCGGCTGTCACCATATGCACATATTGCGGCTGCAATACCAAAGCCATAGCTTGTTCAGGTTGTGTGCTTGATTGTGATTGACCTTGCGATGCAATAGTCACTTGATTTACATTGTGTAATTGCCAAGTTTTATCCACCAAAAATTGCCCATGCTGTGCAGTAAGATGTTGATTTAGTATTAGATTTTCATCAAAACTAAGCACTTTTAAATCTTTTAATTCACCATTGGCATTGGCATAGTCAATGTACACAAATTGGTTGTCTTGCTTGGTCCAATAACCACGTACTTCACCAAGTTTAGCGACATAATTTTCTTGCTTAGCAGCACGAGCATATTCATTGGTTTGTGGTATCACCCACTCTCTAAGTAGCAATGAACATACTACCAAAATCAAAGCAGGACGTAATGTCCAACCGACAATCCGCCACAAACTCACACCACTGGCACGCATCACCACCAATTCACTATTGGTTGCTAAACTGCCCAAACCAACCACAGCCCCCATCAAACCTGCAATCGGTAACAATTGAAAAACGCGATAAGGCGTATCCCACAACACATAACGCAAGGCATCTAGCGGACGATAATGTTCACTCAAATCGCCCAATTCAGCCAGATAACCAAACAAAAGCTGTAATAATAATAAAATAAACAACGCACCAAACATAGCAAAGCCAGTATGTTTCACCACATGACGAGCGAGAATTTTATTTGCAATCATGCCACATCCCCATTCGCCAAGTGATTTGAATGTTTAACCGTTTTACGTTGCCAAGGCTTATTGGCAATCAACCACGCCAAAAATACATAAGTCATTAAAATCACGGGATAAATCCAAATTTGCATTTGACCTTTGCTGATACGGGTCTTGACCGCCATCATCGCCACAATCAAACTGGCAAAAATCATAATTGCAGGAAATAGACGGTGATAACGTCCCTGCCTTGGACTCACTTCAGATAAAGGCAAAGCCAAAAATAATGCCACCAAAATAATAAATGGTGCAAAAATCCGCCAACCCAGTTCACTGGCAAGTTGAGAATTGGTATTATAATGTTGTAATAATTGTTGCATGGTCATCGCTTCAGGACGCTGTGCTTCAATTTTCTTTTCTTGTTCTGGCTCTAAGCGTAAACGATAATGTTCAAATTCAGCTTGTACATAAGCAGGCTCACCAGCACGGTAGCTATAACGTCGCCCTTGGTATAAATCTACACTACTGGCATTGTCATTGGGATTGACTACACGCTTCGCTTGTTTTGCCACGATGATCATATCAGATTGGTCAGCTTGCTTGGCTTTTTGGTAAAAGAAAATATCTTCTAGACTGCTTTTATCTTCAGACAATGACCCTGCGTAAATGGTATAAACACCACTAGAAATAAACTCTTGTGGACGTACCAAATCAAAACCACTGCGTACCGCTTGCGTCACCGTCACTTCATCAAAACGACGATTTCCCCACGGTGATAACCACGCCATCATCACAAACTGTAAAATACAAAAAAACGCAGTCAGTGCCAGTAATTTTTTACCCAAGTTCAGCCGACTAATACCGCTGGCATTAAATACCGCCATTTCGTGTTCGACATATAAACGCCCAAACACCAACACCAATGCAATAAAAAAACCCAAAGGCAATATCAGGGTTAAAAATTCAGGTAAGCGATAACCCACCAAACCTAATAACGCCCCAATATCCAAGTTGCCTTGTGCCGCCAAACCAAAATAACGAATTAGGCGACTTCCCATAATAACGAGGGTCAGCAAAGCCACAACCACCAGTGTCGTGCTGAATACTTGTCGAGAAAGGTAGCGTGCAATAATCACAGAGCTTTGACCAAAAGTAATATCAAAAGTTTTGTCATTTTAACTGATTTTTTCAAAAAGAATTATAAAAAACAGCATTGGATTGTAAATTGCTGTATAAGACATAATACATTAAAATTCAAAAATTAGCCTTGGCTAAAATCCAAATCACGCAAACGCACCAAGCCTTCTTGCACTGTACTACATACCAGTAAACCATTTTGCCACATACGTCCAAAATTCAACCCTCGTGAAGATGCCGTTTGCGTAGCATCCATATCGTACAATAACCATTCATCAGCACGCATTGGATGATGAAAATAAATGGTATGATCAAGGCTAGCCACTTGTAAGCTCGGTGACAACCACGACAAACCATGTGGACGCAAACACGTCGTCATCAAAGTATAATCTGAACAAAACGCCACAATCGCTTGATGCAAGGCATTGTCATCATGTACTGATGAATGACTTGGAATAGTATCCCAAGTTTTAAAATAATAGGCTTGATTTGGCACATCGACTTGTGGCTCAAAAGGATGTGTTGGGTTAATGGGTACAGTTTCGATATGACGCTGACGCAAAAATGCCTGACGATAATTTTCAGGTACAGAGGCAATCATTTGCTTTTTTAATTGTTCTTCGGATGGCAATTCATCCACTTGGGGATAATGCGGTTCAGCAACTTGGAATTGCAAACCTTCTTCTCGTGGAGCAAATGACACCATGGCTTGAAAAATAGTGCGTCCATGTTGGATGGCTTTGACGCTACGGCTGACAAAGCTTTTGCCATCACGTAAAGATTCAACTTGGTAAATAATCGGGGCATTAATATCACCCGCAAATAAAAAGTAAGCATGCATGGAATGAGCAGGACGGTCGGTCGTATAACTGGCAGCAAGCAATGCTTGACCTAGAACCTGACCACCAAACACACGTTTACCGACCAAATTTTGGCTTTTGCCACGATATAAGCCATGCTCTAATTTTTCTAGACTTAAAATATCAATCAAATCTTGGGTAATACTCATACAAACATTTCCGCGAACATATTTCATGCAAAGTACATTATAAAACGCAGTATATACTAATTAAACCTAATTTTTATGCGGTTCCTTTATCTTTAGGTGATTAAATCGTATCTACATCAACCTTATTTTGCTCAATATTCAATGCACTAATTGCCAAAACTGCTTGGGTACGATTTTGTACACCGAGTTTGCGGAAAATTGCTGTGGCGTGGGCTTTGATCGTGGCTTCTGACACATCCAATTCATAAGCGATTTGTTTATTCAGCAAGCCATCCGCCACCATCATCAACACGCGGAATTGTTGTGGGGTCAAGGATTGAATACGTTCTGCCAAATCAGCTTCTGCCACCGCACGCGGATCATCTTCACTGTCCAAATCATGCGATAGCCAAATTTCACCTTGTAACACTTGTTGAATCGCTTCACCAATCGATGCTGGCGGTGCTGATTTTGCAATATAACCCATCGCACCATGGGCAATGGCACGTTGCATAACACGGCTTTCTTCATGGGCAGAGACAATAATAATTGGCAAAGCAGGATAATGTGAACGAATATGTACTAAAGCAGAAAAACCAGAAGCGCCAGGTAAGTGTAAATCTAGCAAAACCAAATCAGGCAATGGTTGCACTTCAAGATGTTGGTAAAGATCTGCTACTGAGGCAATCTCAGTAATGTGTGCATCAGAGATGTAATGCCGTACCGCCTGTATCAGAGCGTGGCGAAATAATGGGTGATCATCAACAATTAAAATTTGCATAGCGTTATATTCCTAGCAATGCTTCGGTTTAAAATATCCGTGTTTTAACAAAATGAACAAAACAACGTTAGCTATTGTAAATTAGCATAATATTAGACTAATGTATAATTTTTTGTAAAAAATATGATTTTTTTAAATATAATCGCTATCATACATTCAAATAATATGATTAGTCCCACTATTATACTAGATAATACGTGTTCCTTCAGTATATAATATATCATTTCAAAATAAATACGAATTTTAATTTAAATCACTTACAACTGTGATTTATATCACGAAATAAAATTCTCATTCTAAGAAATAAATCATTATTATTCTTTTTTTGACCCTTTTAATTGCACAGCTTGAATGCGTACTACATTATCAACGCTGGATTGATGCTTATCCGATGATGTTGGATTTTTGCATTTGCTACACGGGCTGTCATCACTGCTATGACAGCCTGTATTGGATTTTTTTTGGAAAAATTTTGCTAAACTATACCATTGTTTTGTTTGACAATAATTTGCCAAACTTAAATTAACACGTTTTGCGGTGTTAGGCATGACGTGACGAAATACAACCGCCACGCTCCATAACACAATGATTGTGATAATAATTAAAGCAATAATATCTCCAAACATCATGGCTTCCCCTGGCTTACCATCGAATCGCAATTTGATAGGTGATAAATGCTGCAAGATATGCCAAACCAAACAAATAAGTGGTCATCAACATCACCATACCCCATGAGCCTGTTTCACGTTTGACCGTTGCCAAGGTTGCCAAACAATGTGGTGCGTAGATAAACCATACCAATAATGCAAAAGCAGTCGCCAAGCTCCAACCACTGTCAGGCGAACTGAGCAAAGTCGCCAAACCATCAGCTTGAGAATCCCCTTCACCACTTACCGCATAAACCGTACCGAGTGCTGCCACCACCACTTCACGTGCTGCCATGGCTGGAATCAGAGCGATACATAACTGCCAAGGAAAACCTAACGGTGCAAAGATCGGTTGCAATAATTGTCCCAACTGCCCTGCCATACTGTATTGAATCGCAGGCATGGTTGCATCAGCAGGTGGTTCAGGAAAACTACTCAAAAACCATAAAATAATGGTCAAGGCAAAAATAATTCCCCCAACACGTTTCATAAAGATTTTGGCACGTTCATATACGCCTAATGCCACATTCTTAAGGCGTGGAATACGATAACGTGGTAATTCTAATAATAAACTATGCTCACTTTTATCACGTTTAAACAGCTTCACGATAAATGCCACGATTAATGCACTGATAATCCCTGCAAAATATAATGCAAATAATACTAAGCCTTGTAAATTAAAAAATCCCCACACCGTTTGATTAGGAATAAATGCTGCAATCAACAAAGCATATACAGGCAGACGAGCTGAACACGTCATCAACGGTGCAACAAAAATAGTGACTAAACGCTCTCGTGGATCGGTAATACTACGTGTCGCCATAATCCCAGGTACAGCACAAGCAAAGCTTGATAATAATGGAATAAATGAACGTCCGCTTAAGCCTGCACCCGACATCAATTTATCTAACAAAAATGCTGCACGTGGCAAATAGCCCGAATCTTCTAATAAAAAAATAAATAAAAATAAAAATAAGATCTGTGGTAAAAACACCACCACACCGCCAGCACCAGCGATAATGCCGTCAATCACCAAACTTTTGAGTATCGGATCGCTAATAAATGGCTCAACCCATTCACCAATCATCCCAAATAGCGACTCAATACCATCCATAAACGGTGCTGACCAATAAAATACCGCTTGGAAAATCAAGAACATGATCACCGCAAGCGAAATCAAGCCAAATACAGAATGCAAAAACAAATCATCCAAGCGTGATGTCATCATATCGTTGCTGGCAGGCGTGGTAACCACTTGCGGATAAATGTCACGCACATCTAAGTCTTGAATCTTATTGATATTGGCAGTAGAAAATTGGTGTTTACCCAAAGCGGTTAATAGGTGTTGCAATCCTTGCTTTTTGACTGCAACTGCTTCCACCACAGGCACGCCCAAAAGGCTAGATAGCTTGGCAATATCAATCGCTACACCTTGTTGGCGAGCTTCGTCCATCATATTCAGCACCACCAATACGGGACGCTGTAAACGCAACACTTCTAATAATAAATTGAGATGCAAACGCAAATTGCTGGCATCCAAAATACACAATAACGCGTCCAATTGAGCATCATCACGCACACCCAAACACACATCACGGGTGACTTCTTCATCGGGACTGACTGCATTGAGACTATACGCCCCAGGCAAATCCAAAATACGCACGGTCTGACCATTGTCTAGGCGAAAATAACCTTCTTTACGTTCAACCGTTACCCCTGCATAATTGGCGACTTTTTGCTTCGTACCAGTCAATTGGTTAAATAATGATGTTTTGCCACAGTTGGGATTGCCCACTAATGCTAATCGTAATTCTTGATTTTCCATAGTATTCATCGTCTAGCCTTACTGCGTCATCACTTCGATACGGTTGGCTTCTGCACGACGTAATGCAAAACGTGAATGCCCAATCTTGACCAAAATCGGCTCGCCACCAAATAAACCACGCCCTAACACTTGTACAGGTTCACCTTGTTCAAAGCCCAATTGCGATAGGCGTTGGCTAATCATATCTGTGGTATTCTCTGTCACCGCAAGTACTTTGGTAATGATTGCAGTTTGATTGTTGGCAAGTTGTGACAGACGCATAATGTTCGCCTTAGGTTAAATTAAAATGATTCTTATTATAATAAAACTTTCACCGCTTAAATAATGATAATTTTCATTCTTATTTAACTCTATAATCGGTATTTTCGATACTAATTGTTGTTTAAACAGTTTTTTTTGCTGATTTTGCTTTTATTTTCTTTCCAAGTCATGTTATGTTAAATATTCTCTATGAATTACTTTGACAATGATTGTAAAAAAAGCTCGCCAGCCCAGTGCGGTGAATATCCCTGCCGATTTGACTTATCTCTATGGTTTTCGTGATTATTTATTTAGTCATAGTCAAAGTGTGCATACCCGTAATGCCTATTTATCGGATTTGATTCAATCGGCAAATCTGCGTGACACCGCCCTACCCGATTGGCAAGCCAGTGATGTGCAAGATGCGATTTTACAATTACAAATCCAAGACAAAAGCCCCAGTTCCATCGCCCGTTATATGTCCGCATGGCGACAGTTTTTTATTTTTTTAATTGAACATAAATTACGCACCGACAATCCCTTACAACATATCAAAAGCCCCAAACAAGCCCGAATTTTACCCAAAAGTTTATCCATTGATGACGTGGAAAAATTACTCGATATACCTGATTGCGACACCGCTTTGGGTTTGCGTGATCGAGCCATGTTAGAGCTACTCTATGCGTGCGGTTTGCGTATTAGTGAGCTGATCAATCTGCAATTACAAATGATTGATATGCAATATGCGATTGTGCGGATTCGTGGTAAGGGCAACAAAGAGCGACTGGTGCCGATGGGCGAAATCGCCATGGATTGGCTACAACGTTATTTACAACAGTCTCGCCCGCAGTTGTTGCATGGTGCGACTGATATTGTATTTTTGACCAGACAGGGTAATTTGATGACACGGCAAAATTTTTGGTATGCTATCAAAGCCTATGCCTTACAAGCCGAGATTTATAGCGATTTATCACCGCATACTTTACGCCATGCTTTTGCCACGCATTTACTCAATCATGGTGCGGATTTGCGTGCGGTACAAGAATTGCTTGGGCATAGCGACCTATCCACCACGCAAATCTATACCCATATCGCCCAAAAACGCATGCACGATATTTATCAACACAGTCATCCTAGGGCGTGATTTTTACGCTGATGTGCTGGCATTTCAAGATAAATTGCTTAACTTATTTTAATCATTTTTTATTACGTGACAAACCAACTGCTTAAACAAGCAAGTTGAAAAAATAGGAGGATAGATCAGATACAAAAGACAACCCTATCGTTGTTTGTAGAGTGCTTTATATCGCAAAATCTTAAAATTTCTATTGAATATCCATACAATTTCCCCTATTTCATGCAGTCTTTTTCTCTCCTTATTTTTTAGAATTTTTTTATGACTCAAGCGACTCACCCAGATCAAGATTTGACACAGATGGATGAAAATAACATCAGCCATAGCCTATTAGAAGATGCTTTCGCAGTGATTATCGGTACAGCGATGATTGGCTTTGCTCTACTTTTATTACAACAATCTCATGTCATGGTCGGTGGCACGGTAGGACTGTCGTTATTAATCCAAAAAATCACTCATTTACCTTTTAGTATCATCTTTTGGGTGGTAAATTTACCTTTTTATTATTTGGCTTATTTGCGTTTGGGCAAACAAATGCTGATCAAAACCATTATTGCAGTCAGCACTTTATCAGTCATGACAGAGATTCATCCGCTATTTTTACATTTGGATACAGTACAACCGTTATATGCCAGTATCGTTGCCAATACTTTAATTGGACTCGGTCTGCTGATTCTGTTTCGCCATCGTGCTAGGGTGTGTTGACATACAAAGAAAATCAGTTATTCTGATTATATGAATAGACTAACACTTACTGATGCCCAATG
>NZ_JBHFHK010000075.1:0-9243 GCF_041928215.1 Hubeiibacter jixunmingi
CGATGAATCTTTTGCTGCTAATATCTATCTGGCTGCAACAATAATCAATTTGCGTTAATTGTCAACACGCCCTAGTTAAATCTAAAACTCATTAAAGATTTAGTGTTTTTTAACCAAAGTTCGTGATCGCCTTGTATAATATTTGATGTACAGCATCATGTGAATGATGTGTAGCTACCCACTGCCGAGCTGCTTGTGCACGCTGTTGCAGTTCTGGCTCCGAGCGTGTCAAAAATGCTGAGAAATTATTACATAACTGTTCTGTTGTCGCACAGTTAAAAAACTCAGCTGCATATGCGAAATTTGCACCATAGAGATTATTACATAATACAATACGTTGACAGCTCATGGCTTGTAATTCGGACATACCCAAAGCACCCAAAAAAGTTTGCCCAATAATCACATCATGTGCTTCAATCAAGCCTTTAACTTGATGCTGTGCCACAGGTTCAATCAGCTGAATTTGTGCGGATTGTGTATGCTGTTGATAATACTGAACGGATTGGGCATTTTTGAGTACACTAAATCGGACAGACGGATAGCGTTGGCTCAATTGATCAATTGCAGGCAATACTGTATCAATGCCCTTAATTGCCGACGGCATGGCTAACCATAATACCTTAAGCTGGGGCAAATTCGGCTTTGCGACATCACTATAATAATTATTGGTATCAATCGGGTTTGGTAGATACTCTGCTTGCGAACTAAAATATTCGACATGTGACTGCAAATCTGGCGTCGCATACAATAATAAATCCGCACGAGCAATCACTAGTTTTAATAATATTCGTTTAATCAAGCTGTTTTTGGCATGGCGAATATCCGTACCATGGGCATGCAATGCCAATTTGGCACCGCAACCCAAAAACCAGATTGCTGAAGTAATATAATGAATATGTACCCAATCTGGTTTAATTTGCTTGATTTTTTGACGTGCTTGCCATGCTAACTTTAATCGCAAAGGGATGGTCATGATTTTTTTGAGCAAACTATTGCCTAATGCCGGTGGCATCACAGAAATTAAACTTGCATCTATACCATGACGCTTTTGGATATGTACTAAAGTATTTCCTACATCTGCGATATTGTTAACATGCAAGATTTTCATTTTTGCATGGTCTCTAGCATTTGCTCTGCCAAACGAACTGCCTCAATACCATCCTTTAAGCTAACAAAGTTATGCGGATATTCGCCAGTTTTACAAGTCTCTAGGAAACATTCGTGCTCCAAACGTAGCGGCTCTTTTTTAGGTGTCAAGAACTTAGTCATTTTGCCTTCTGTCACACCACGCAATAGAGTAATGTTTTCCCAATGATTGGTTACATTGGCAGAGTTTTCATAGAAGTATAAATCTTGTGTTAACAGATTGACTTGATATAGACCCTTAGAACAAATCACAAAAATATCACGGTTTTTGGTTGGAGTCAGCCAGTTGATATTCAAAGTGGCTTGCGTACCATTGCTCAAACGCAAAATCGCAACAATCATATCTTCATGTGAGGTATGCAAGTTTTGCGATGCTTCAACAGCCATACGTTTGATTTCGCTATCGGTCAAATAACGCAAAATATCTAGATCATGTACACACAAATCCAGTACCACACCTACATCAGCAATACGTGTTGGAAATGGACCTTGACGACGAATATCAATTTGATAAATCTCACCCAATTCACCAGCAAGAATTAGTTCCTTAAGTTGATTTACCGCTGGGTTGAAACGCTCGATGTGTCCAACCATAATCACTGATCGATTATTATATTCTTCGACCAATTTTACAAAAGCTTCACCTTCTTCTACTGTCTTAAATGCTGGCTTTTCTAAGAAAATATTACAACCCAAAGCCAAAGCCTGTTGTGCCAAAGTAAAATGCGTACTGGTCGGTGTTGCAATCACAATATTTTTGACATCATATTTTTTTACTGCTTCTTCGATACTAAAAACATGGTTAGTACCATATTTTTTTGCCATTTTTTCGCCAAGTTCAGCATTAGTATCAACAATACATTGCAGGTCTACACCTGCTAAATCCGATAGAATACGGGCATGATTATTACCCATTGAACCAACACCGACAACTGCTGTACGAATAGACATAATTGTACTTCCTTACACTCTAAAAAACGCTATAAGCGGAATATGGAATAACTTTCGAATAAGTAGCATTCCAACAAAAATTGCTACATATTCACCTACTACTAAAGCGATCGCAGCATTTAGTAACGTTACCGCTCCAAAACAACTATTCAGTAATAAAAATATCAATACTGAAATCATCGTTTTTACCACGGCCACAGCCACATTTGGCTTTAAATTGAATCTCACTGCACAGACCAAAGCTTCAATACGTAACAGGAATGCTGCTGGAATTAATGGCAGTAGTAATGCAGCTTGTAGCGCCTGTTGAATTCGGGCATCTTCAAACCAGCCCACCGTACTCATTTTCAATAATAACACACAAGCTAAACTACTCAAAAGCAATAAGCCATAAAAAATACGGTTCAAGATTTTGAAATGTGTGATAATTTCGTCGGTAGCTAATGGCATCCAGCGTCGAATAATTAATGGTGCCACCATTTGCATTGGTGTCATCAAACCTTGTACGATAAGAAAGCCAATACTTAAAATGCCTGTTAATTCACTGGCGTTAGGGGCGCTCTTTTGAATGATATAATAAAATAAATAGGCCTGCGCCAACACTACGACAGTTTGAATGAATCCGTCGAAACTATTAGTAAGAATCGGTTTAAAAATGCGCCAATCCACTTTGAGCCGTGTCGGCATTTTCTCTCGATAAATCGCCAGTGATACCAACAATGCTGTAATACCACCTACTGCATACAGTACGGTCAATGCGGTGGTCGTATCAGCAAACACACTAAAACTAACGACTGCTGTCAAGCCCAATACCGCAGAGGGGATAATACTATATATCGCATACAGACCGGCATCATTATGCTCAATATAAGTACCACGCCAAATATCTCGACAAGCAATCGCCATCACACCTATCAATACAAAGACAGCATACAAGCTATATTCTATAAGTTTAGGTTGTGTGTAATAAGCAATTGCTAAAATCGCTGGAGAAGCAAAAAGCACGTAAGTCAGTGTATGCCAAAATACCAAAGGCGTATCAACACGCGTTTTCGCATTACCTTGTGCAACCAAAATGCCCTGTGGTAAACCTAGTACCAAAAGCGCTAGAATCAAGTCAAAGTGATTTTTAGAAATCGCATATAAACCTTGATCTGCGACCCCTCTTGTTGACACAATAAAAATAGGCACCAATAATTGCATTATTGGTCCTATTGATTGTACGGCCACCGAAGTGACCATTTTCTTTTTAAAGCTCATGGCTGGATTTATTCGGCGATACGATTGCCTTCTTTATCCACTTTACCAACCGCACGTGCAGGATTACCCATCACCAAAGTATAAGGTGCAACATCTTTGGTAACGACCGAACCTGCCGCAACCATGGCATACTCACCGATGGTCACACCACACACAATAGTAGAATTTGCACCAAGACTAGCCCCATCTTTGACCAGTGTCGGGGTAATTTTCCACTCTGTATTAAATGCACGCGGCACTTTATCATTGGTAAAAGAGACATTCGGGCCAACGAATACGTCATTTTCAATCTCAACACCAGCATAGACTGACACTGAGTTTTGAATTTTTACACCATTACCAATTTTTACACCATGATCAATATAAACATCTTTGGAAATGATGCATCTTTCACCGATTGATGTTTTCTCGCGAATTTGCACATTGATCCAAATCTTGGTATCCGCACCAATTTGGCTATCTGGTGATACATTGGCTGTTGGGTGGATATATACATTATTTGTCATTTGAAATTATCCTATCTCAAAACGATTAAGCTGTAAAATTATTTACAGTATCAACCACATATTGCAATTCAGCATCAGTCATATATGGGAATAATGGTAAATTTAATACCGCATCACAGTACCCCAACGTCTGACCTTGGCCAAAGTGCTGTCCAATACTGCCTTTCGCACCCACTTGATGTGATAAAGGTGATGGATAAATATTACCAAAAGCAATACCTTTTTCTTTTAAATGAGCTTGTAACGCTTCTTTGAATGCTTTATCTTCAACGATACACACATTGCAATAGCCATTTTCTGCAAAACCAGTCGGTGCAGGCATAACTTTCACTTTTTCATTTTTGATATGTTGATGATAATATTCTACGCTTTTGACACGAGAAGCAATACGGGCATCCAAATGCGGTAAGCTTAAGTTTAAGAAAGCAGCTTGGAAAGAGTCCAAACGCGAGTTCCAACCCACAGATGCATAGCCATAATGCTGTTCACGACCATGATTTGACAATTGACGGACTTTGTCAGCCAAAGCTTGATCATTGGTAAATACCGCACCTGCATCACCCGCTGCACCCAATACTTTTGCAGGATAGAATGATGTTGTTGAGATATAAGCATCTTTATAAATGGAATCACCATTAAACTTCGCACCAAAACACTGTGCGCCATCTTCTAGCAACATCACATTTTGAGCTTTACAAAAATCACGAATCTCTTGTAGATGACTTGTTGCCCAACCATACAAATGTGCAATAATCGCAGTTTTAGGCTTGATGGTTTCTACAGCTTGTTTAAATGCAGCAATATCCACACCACCATCTACTGGATCACAATCTACAGTATGCGGTGTAGCACTCACATTAACGACCGCTTCAAAAGTCGCCCAAAAGGTCATATCAGGAACCAGTACATCATCACCAGCACCCACGCCCATCGCACGCAATGCCAATTGCAAAGCATCTGTACCATTGGCACACGATACCGCATATTGTACTTGGGTATAATCTACCAAGCCTTGCTCTAAACGGCTAACTTCTTCGCCACCAATAAATTGCGCTTTTTCTGACATGCTTGCAATTTTGCTATTCCAAGTATCCAAAAAGCCATTTTCAAAACGTTTTAAATCAATAAAAGGGACATTCATTTTTTAGCTCCAATGTGCTAATCAGATTAACTTATCATTTGTTTAACTGGACAATCGCATCAACAACGTGTTGAATTTCTTGCTGTTGCATATAAGGATGCATCGGCAAGCTCATGACTTGTTCCGCAATTGCATCACCCACAGGCAAAGACACAGCACTATCCGCCACCGCAGGTTGCTTATTTAAAGGAATAGGATAATGTACCGCAGTCGGAATGCCTTGCGCTTTGAGTTGCTCTTGCACATCCGCACGATTTTCCACTTGGATGGTATATTGTGCCCAAGCCGATTGATTATGTTCTTCTACAAATGGCGTAGTAAGAATACCCGCTTCATTAAACAATTGGTTATAGGTTTCTGCCACTTTTTGGCGTGCAGCAATTTCATCATCTAAAATCGCTAATTTTGGCAATAAAATCGCAGCTTGCAAAGTATCCAAGCGACTATTTACCCCAACACGAATATGATGATAACGACGATCTTGACCATGTCGAGCAATTTGGCGAATCACTTTAGCCAATTCATCGTCATTGGTGAAAATCGCCCCACCATCACCATAACAACCTAGTGGTTTGCTTGGGAAAAAGCTAGTACAGGCAATGGTCGATAAATTACAGCTTTTACGCCCTTTATACGTCGCACTAAAGCTTTGTGCTGCATCTTCAATTACTGGCAAATTATACTTTGCTGCAATGGCATTGATGGCATCAAAATCCGCACATTGACCATACAAACTTACAGGGATAATCGCCTTGGTTTTTGGCGTAATCGCAGCTTCTAGCTTTTCTATATCAATATTATAGGTTTTTGGATGTACATCAACATACACGGGCTTTGCACCCAATAAAGCTACAGTTTCAGCAGTAGCAATATAAGTAAAACCGGGGGTAATCACCTCATCACCCACGCCGATACCGAGTGCCATTTGTGCAATTTGCAACGCATCAGTACCATTGGCACAAGTGATACAATATTTTGCACCAACATACTGGGCAAGTTTTTCTTCTAGCTCAGTTACTTCAGGGCCAAGAATATATTGACCATGTTGTAGCACACGTTGAATACCTGCATCAATTTCAGTTTTAATGCGTGCTTGTTGGGCTTTTAAATCGATAAATTCCATCGCCTATCTCTTAAGATTTTGTTAAGACTTGACCATCTAACGTGTAAATTGCTTGCGTATGTGGACAAGCCACTTGCGCTTGACCAGACAATGGCAAATCCAACTGCTCACCAAACTCACTCATCCAACCAATTTGTTTCGCTGGTACACCGACCATCAAGGCATAGGCTGGAACATCTTTATTCACCACCGCACCTGCACCGACAAAGGCATATTCACCAATGGTTACACCACAAACAATGGTACAGTTTGCTCCCAATGTCGCGCCTTTTTTCACCAAAGTATCACGGTATTGGTCTTTACGTTCAATCAATGAACGTGGATTATAGACATTGGTAAACACCATACTCGGACCACAAAATACACCTTCTTCCAAGTGCACATTATCATAAACCGAAACGTTATTTTGGATTTTGCAGGCATCACCGATGGTGACTTTATTGCCTACAAAAACGTTTTGTCCAAGCGATACACCTTTACCAATTTTCGCACCGCCACAGACATGCACAAAATGCCAAACTCGTGAACCTTCACCAATTTCAGCACCAGCATCTACGATGGCAGTTTCATGTTGATAAAAACTCATGTTTTTTTTACCTTTGCCAATAATGGATGCGGATTGCTTGGATTTTCTACAATCGCCGCATCACGAATATGCTCAACAGTTTCAATTGCCACACGGTTTTCTTCTATGCCATAGCCTTGACCTGCCAAGACGCGTTGATAGCTTTGCGTATGCAAATCAGTAAAACCACCTGAAAACTCTAATTCTTCATTTTCAATAGTGATACTACGATAAGTCAGTTTTTCGCCTTGTACCGCATTGTCTGGTAAATTATTGGCATCAATCGACAAGAACCAACGTACACGCGCACGCTCATACTCTAAATAACCACTTGCGGTTTGCTCATCACGGTAATGCACTTCATTTTTGACGATTTTGCCAAAGATAAAATGCAACATATCATAGAAATGCACACCAATATTGGTTGCTACACCACCAGATTTATTGTCCACGCCTTTCCATGATTTAAGATACCATTTACCGCGTGAAGTTAAATAAGTTAAATCCACATCAAAGACTTTGCCCGCTGGTGCTGCTTGCACTTTGTCACGCAAAGCGATAATAGATGGATGCAAACGCAACTGTAAAATCGAGTTTACTTTTGCACCATATTGTTTTTCGTATTGTGATAATAAGTCTAAATCAGCAGAGCTTAATACCAATGGTTTTTCACAAATCACATCAATGCCATTTTTTAGAGCATATTTCATATGTGGTGCATGCAAATAATTAGGTGAACAAATCGCCACATAATCCAATTTATTCCCTTGCATTTTTTGGTCTTCAACAAAGGCTTCAAATTCTTCAAACTCAGTAAAAAACTCAGCATCTGGAAAATGGCTGTCCATAATACCAACCGAATCGTTAATATCCATTGCAACAGACAAATTGTTTCCCGTTTCCTTAATCGCCTTAAGGTGGCGTGGTGCGATATAACCTGCAGCACCAATCAAAGCAAAATTTTTCATTATTACACTCCAAAATTATAGACGGAATACGGTAAAGCCTTGTTGCTGCAATGCTTCACGGTTAAATAAACTTTTTACATCAGTAATGACTGGTTTTTCACTACGCACATAAGATTTGAGCTGCTCTGCAGATAAAGCACGGAACTCATTGTGCCCCACTGCCACGACCAAAGCATCGACCGGGTTAGTTTCATTGACTTCAGCCAATTTGATACCATATTCTGCTTGTACTTCTGCTGCATCCGCCCATGGGTCTGCTACAACAACTTCAACGCCCCAGCCTTGGAATTCAGCAATCATATCAGCGATTTTACTGTTACGAATGTCAGGGCAATTTTCTTTGAACGTCACACCCAAGATACCGACTTTGGCACGCGGTACATCAATGCCATTTTGCAGCATTAATTTGATGGTATTTTGTGCAGTATAAAGTGCCATATTGTCGTTAATACGACGACCTGCCAAAATCACTTGTGGATGATAACCGACTTCTTCTGCTTTATGGGTTAAATAGTATGGATCCACGCCAATACAGTGACCACCAACCAAACCGGGACGGAATGGCAAGAAATTCCACTTACTACCTGCCGCTTCTAACACATCTAAAGTGTCAATACCCACACGTTCAAAGATAATTGATAGCTCATTCACCAATGCGATATTTAAATCACGTTGAGTATTTTCAATGACTTTTGCCGCTTCAGCGACTTTAATACTGCTGGCTTTAAATGTTCCTGCCGTAATGATGCTAGCGTAAACTGCATCAACTCTATCGGCAATCTCAGGTGTGCTACCACTGGTGATTTTTTTGATTTTGGTTAAAGTATTGACTTTATCACCTGGGTTAATACGCTCTGGGCTATAACCTGCAAAAAAATCTTGATTAAATTTCAACCCAGAGACTTTTTCCAAGATCGGAATACAAACTTCTTCTGTTGCACCTGGGTAAACTGTAGACTCATACACCACAATATCGCCTTTCTTGAGTACTTTACCCACTGTTTCACTGGCTTTTTGTAATGGGGTTAAATCTGGGCGATTTACTTCATCAATCGGCGTTGGTACAGTGACAATAAAGAAGTTGCTGGCTTTTAATACATTTAAATCAGTTGTATATTGCAACTGTGTAGCAAGCTTTAATTCTTCAGACGTCACTTCCAAAGTATGATCTTGACCTTGATTTAACTCTGCTACGCGTTTTTGACTGATATCAAAACCAACTGTTGGCATTTTTTTACCAAACTCTACCGCTAAAGGCAACCCCACGTAACCCAAACCAATGACTGCAATTTTATACTCATGAGATAATGACATAATAACGTCCTGACAATTTTATGCACCCGATTATATCATAGTTTGTTTGTTTGATAATGAAAATTAATATTAGTTGTGTAAAAATAGAATGCTATAAAATAACAAAACCAATACTGGCATTTCATGAGAATGAATATCATTTATTAATATAGTAATAATTATTGTGCAGAAGATAAACATAATCATAAAAAGTGTATAATAATAGACCTCTTGCGAAAGTTTTGATATAATGACAAGATGAGATACGAAACAATCAAGGGCTTTAGCGA
>NZ_JBHFHK010000076.1:0-9011 GCF_041928215.1 Hubeiibacter jixunmingi
TGGCTGTCGCTAAAGCCCTTGATTGTTTCGTATCTCATCTTGTCATTATATCAAAACTTTCGCAAGAGGTCTATTATCTTGATATTTATTATGAAAACGATATAGATAGTCAATTTATGCAGGACTTTGCTATTGATTATTATGATGAAGATCTTAGCGAAAGCAATTTTAATGTTGAACATCAACCCTTTTTTCTGCAACAAATTCGCCAACATTCTTATGGTAATACTTTTTCCAAACAGCTTGAACAAGATATTTCCCTTTTAATCGAACCATCGAAATTTAATGCAGTATTTTTAATTTATGATTTTGATGCAAGAAATCTAAAATCGAACTCTATCACCAAATTAAACTTTTTAGGTTGTTACAGTTTTAACAAGCATACTTATTTTGGTGAATAAAAAAGCATATATTTCATCAATATATGCTCTTTTTTTAAAGCAATTAACCGCAATTTGGTACAGGTGAAGTCGTCACGGTGACTTGAGCTTGGGTTAAGCTAAATAATGTTTCGATTTGTTTTTGAGCATTGTCGTTGGCAGTTTTAAGAATGCCTGATTGGCATGCGGTTGCCACGATTTTTTCTCGTGCCGCAGTTTGTGCTTCGGTCAATAATGCGGGATCAATATCTACAAAACCAAGTAAGCCTGTTTTGACATCATACATTTCGGTCTTGTCCAAACTGCTCGATAATACTTGTACCGCTGGCAATTGAATACGAATATTCTTGCCATCTTCTGACACTTGCACTTGCTCTTGAGTCAGTTTATTTAAATCTAAACCTGCCGACACACGTCCACTGACCACGAACAAGCCTTTTTGTTCGTCTTGCCACAATTTATTCCACGTACCTTCTTTATGACTAGTCACTACAGTATCGATATGATAAGCCACTGTTTCTAAATTACTCAGATGCTGAATACGTTGCAACACACCTGCACTGGTCAAAACATCAATTTTGGGTTGTTTATCTTTATACCATTGCATAGCAAAAAACGCTGATGCAACAGCAACAATGCTTAAAACAAACAAGCTAAGCACGGCTTTAGAAAAAAAATTACCTTTCTTGTGAGAGTTAGGTTGTGGATTTGTGGTCATCAGTGCTGACACCCCTTACAAAAATAAATGAAGATAAAAATAAGATATAGGCGTTACGTCAAAAAACAAGCAAAACGCCGAATAATTCACCAAAGCCATACAATTTCATGGTGTTTTTCAATTAATTTTAAAGCAAAACAACTTATCTAACTTGAATTTGTCGTTATCTATCCCTATTTCTGCAGTAATTATTGATTTATTGCTGTGGCAGAAGCTGTGGCAGAACGACTGTTGTCATGGCTTATTTTCTTTGTTTACATGGCAAAAAACCAACATGTTTACAGGACTTGCCCATGTTCAAAAACCTATTTAATCGGAGTAAAAACATGACCGAGCAAAACCCAAATCTTGAGCAAGAACAGCAAGATGGCGTAGTGCAAACTGAAGCGACCAATACTGAAATCAGCATCGACAGCTTACAAGCTGAAATCGCTCAACTCAATGATGATCTAAAATTGGAAAAAGCACGCACTGCTAATGCGGTGTACGAAGCACAAAAAAGTGTAGAACGTGTACAACGTGAAAGCGAAAAACACAAAGAAGTGGTTTTGGAAAAATTTGCCAAAGCTTTGCTTGATAGCGTGGACAATTTAGAACGTGCCATCCAAGCCACAGGCGAAGAAAAAACTGCTTTGCTTGAAGGTGTAGAATTGACCTTAAAATCACTGCTTTCAACCTTAGAAAAATTTGGTGTCGTGGCAGTGGATACCGAAAATGGTTTTAATGCGGAATTTCACCAAGCAGTCGGTATTGACCCAAATGCCAAAGCCAACCAAATCGGTAACGTTTTGCAAAAAGGCTATACCCTAAATGGTCGTTTATTACGCCCAGCTATGGTCATGGTTGGTGCATAATTCAGCGAATCAATGATTGACCAAACTGACAATCCCATGAATTTTTTAGGTATTTTGATTTTTTTGCAATTTTTTTAACATCTTTTTGCAATTTTTACTTGAAAAATTTTTAACGGGGCATATATCAAGCACATCGGAACAAACATTTTGAAATTTTTTAAAGGTGAATATTATGGCTAAAATTATCGGTATTGATTTGGGTACAACCAACTCATGCGTTGCAGTACTTGAAGGCGACAAAGTAAAAGTTATCGAAAATGCTGAAGGTGCACGTACTACACCATCTATCGTCGCGTATAAAGACGGTGAGACCTTAGTTGGTCAATCTGCAAAACGTCAAGCAGTCACTAACCCAAAAAATACATTATTCGCAATCAAGCGTTTGATCGGTCGTCGTTATGAAGACCAAGCGGTACAAAAAGACATCGGTCTTGTGCCATACAAAATCATCAAAGCTGACAATGGCGATGCTTGGGTTGATGCCAATGACAAAAAACTTGCACCACAACAAGTTTCAGCAGACATTTTGAAAAAAATGAAAAAAACTGCAGAAGACTATTTGGGTGAAACGGTAACCGAAGCGGTGATTACTGTTCCTGCTTACTTTAACGATGCACAACGTCAAGCGACCAAAGATGCAGGCAAAATTGCAGGTCTTGATGTAAAACGTATCATCAACGAACCAACTGCTGCGGCATTGGCATTCGGTATGGACAAAAAAGAAGGCGACCGTAAAGTAGCGGTATATGACTTGGGTGGTGGTACTTTTGACGTATCGATCATTGAAATTGCTGATCTTGATGGCGACCAACAAATCGAAGTGTTGTCAACCAATGGTGATACTTTCCTTGGTGGTGAAGACTTTGACAATGCCTTGATTGACTACTTGGTTGAAGAGTTCAAAAAAGAGCAAAACGTTAATTTGAAAAACGATCCATTGGCATTGCAACGTTTGAAAGAATCAGCTGAAAAAGCCAAAATTGAATTGTCTTCTTCAAATGCAACAGAAATCAACTTGCCATATATCACTGCTGACGCGTCTGGTCCAAAACACTTGGTAATGAATATCACTCGTGCCAAATTAGAAGGCTTGGTAGCTGACTTGGTTGCTCGCACGATTGAGCCTTGCCGTATCGCATTGAAAGACGCTGGTTTATCGGCTTCTGATATTTCTGATGTAATCTTGGTTGGTGGTCAATCACGTATGCCAATGGTACAACAGAAAGTACAAGAATTCTTTGGTAAAGAGCCACGTAAAGACGTTAACCCTGATGAAGCGGTAGCAATTGGTGCAGCGATTCAAGGTGCGGTATTGTCTGGTGACAAGAATGACGTATTGTTGCTTGACGTGACACCATTAACCTTAGGTATTGAAACCATGGGCGGTGTATTAACGCCAATCATTGAGAAAAATACTACGATTCCTGCGAAGAAATCACAAGTATTCTCAACCGCTGCTGACAACCAACCTGCGGTAGATATTTCGGTTTACCAAGGTGAGCGTAAAATGGCCGCTCAAAACAAATTGTTAGGTAACTTCCAATTGGGCGACATTCCACCAGCTCCACGTGGCGTACCACAAATCGAAGTGTCTTTTGACATCAATGCGGACGGTATCTTGAAAGTGTCTGCAAAAGATAAAAGTACTGGTAAAGAACAATCAATTCAAATCAAGGCAAACTCTGGCTTGAGCGATGCAGAAATCGAAGCGATGATTCGTGATGCTGAAGCGAATGCTGAAGAAGACCGTAAGTTTGAAGAGTTGGCGAAAGCACGTAACGAAGCAGACTCATTGATTTCAAGTGCACAAAAAGCAGTGAAAGACTTGGGTGACAAAGTGACTAGCGATGAAAAAACGGCGATTGAAACTGCGGTAACTGAGCTAGAAACAGCGACCAAAGAAAATGATGTAGATGATATCAAAGCAAAAACTGAAAACTTGCAAAATATCATCATGCCAATCACGCAACGTGCTTATGAACAAGCATCTCAACAAGGCGGTGCGGAAGGTTTTGATCCAAATACCTTTAACCAAGGCGGTCAAGCCAACCAAAAAGCCGATGATGGCGTGGTAGATGCTGAATTTACTGAAGTAAAAGATGATAAAAAATAATCTTTTGCCAAAGTAAAATTTTGCCAAATAAAGAAACCGTCTAGTGTATGCTAGGCGGTTTCTTTATGCCACGTATACACTTTTGCCAATTTATCGCTATAATAAGCCAAATATTTTGACTGATTTGAGTACGTTATGGCTTTTTTCGCAGTGATTGGTTTGGGGAGCTTTGGTGCAACCGTAGCACAAGAGCTTAGCCATTTAAAGCACGATGTGATTGGTATTGATTTGGTGAAAAAAAATGTCGAAAATCTTGCTAATGTGCTGACGCATGCCGTGATTGCCGATGCCACAGATGAGAGAGTATTGCTTGAGCTGAATGTACAAGAATGCGATGCGGTGATTGTAGCGATTGGTGAAGACATTGAAGCAAGTATTTTATGTATTTTAAATCTCAAAAACCTTGGAGTAAACAATATTTTAGCCAAGGCAAAAACCAAAGCCCATCATAATATTTTATCGCATTTTAATATTAAAAAAATTATTCACCCAGAAGAAGATATGGGTGTGCGGATTGCACAAGCATTAAATTATCCGATGATTCGTCGTTATATGTCTTTGGATGATGACTATTATATTGTGCAAGTGCGTATTCCTGATTATTTACAAGATATTAATTTATTGGGCTTAGTACGTAATGCCAATAATGTCAAAGTTGTATTACTTAAACGTGGACAACAGATTATCGATCATATTGATGAAGATTTTACTTTAAATCAAAATGATACGTTGATTTTGGAAGGGCATGTGAGTGAATTGCAAAAATTGGCACATCGATTCTTAAAAAATTAATATCTATTTTTAAGCATTAATATTATTGAATTTTTAAGGACAGCCAAAATGCAAGATGATAGCAATAACCATATGCAAAGAAGCAAAAAACACCTTGCTGAACATCGGGTTGTTTCGGTTTATAGCAAAAAATTACCCTTAAAAACACGATTAAAACATCGTATATTTGAGCTACTAAATATCAAACACTATATGATTAACCTAAGCCCGCCATCATTATTGGCTTTGGGTTTTGCTTTTTTTATTATTTTAGGTACATTTTTATTAAAATTACCCATATCTCATCATGGTGATTTGCGTTGGATGGATGCGTTTTTTACTGCCACATCCGCAGTGACCATCACAGGGCTTGCTACCATTGGTTTGGATACGCATTTAACGCTTTTTGGGCAATTTATTGTGTTATTACTGATTCAAGCTGGGGGCTTGGGTTTTATGACTTTTGCCATCTTAGTAGCATTAACTTTATCGCCCAAGCTCGGTTTAAAACAACAGATTTTCGCCCAAAATACCTTAGGACAAACCAGTCTTGCCAGTGTCAAAAGTATTACTTTTAATCTCTTAATTTATACTTTAGCCTTCGAGTGTATTGGTTTTTTAATTTTGACTGCCTATTGGGCACCGATTTATGGCTTTGAATATGGGGCATTTTATGCCTTTTTTTATAGTGTTTCGGCTTTTAATAATGCAGGTTTTTCTTTATTTTCGGATGGTTTGCTGAAATTTCGCCATGATTTAGGTATATTCTATGTATTAAGTGGTTTATATATTATTGGCGGGACAGGTTTTATTGTTTTAATGGATATTAAAAAAAATCGTTCTTGGAAAAAAATCAGTACCAACAGCAAAATTATATTATCAGGGATGTTGGTTTTAAATACGGTCGCATTTATTTTAATTTATTTATTAGAACAGAATAATCCACTGACTTTGGGACATATGTCGGTATTTGAGAAAATTACCCATGCGTGGTTTCATGCCACTGTGCCACGTTCATCAGGATTTAATAGTGTAGATATGGCAGCATTAACCCCTGCATCAATTTTTTTGACGGCGATTTTGATGTTTATTGGTGGCGGTTCACTAAGTACCGCTGGCGGTATTAAAATTGGTACGTTTGTAATTTTGATTTTAACGGTGATTACTTTTTTCCGTAGTGGTGATGAAGTCACTGTGTTTAAACGCTCAATTAGTCCAGAAAGTAGTTTTAAAGCTTTGGCAGTGGCTTTTGCGACTTGTATTTATATCGTGCTTGGGGTATTTGTGATTTTGATTTTTGATCCGAAATTAGACTTTTTAAGTGTATTATTTGAAGTTATTTCTGCGGTCTGTACTGTGGGTTTATCACGGGGCATTACAGGGCAATTATCAGACCAAAGTCTATCCGTGATTTGCTTTTTGATGTTTGCAGGGCGTTTGGGTCCAATCACACTCATTTATCTGATTGCATCATCCAAGAAAAGCCATGTTCGCCATCCAAATGCGGAGATTCAGATTGGTTAATTTTCGGATATCGTGACATCAAGTGGGCAAGGATGCCCACTCTATTATTAAATCAATATCTTAAATCACTTTACTAAAACGATTTTGATGTTTTTTACCTAGATAGCTGTCAAATACCATTGCCACATTACGCCCGAGCAAACGCCCTTTAGGTAAAATACGAATACCACTGCCGTCCATACTGATCAATTGATCCGCTTGCATCTCTGCCAATTGTTGAATTTCTTCGATAAAATAACTGGTCGGATCGACACTAAAACGGCTATTGATATCTTTAAAATCAATATAATCATGACAAAGTAAATTCATAATCACATAACGACGCAATTGGTCGGGCAATTTGGCTTGAATGCGTTTTACCGCAGGCAATTGCTTGCCATCAACCATGGCTTTATATTCGGTTAAATCCGTGCTGTTTTGCAGATAATTTTCACCAATTTGACTAATCGATGACACGCCAAAACCGAGCAAATCACAATTGCCATGTGTAGTATAACCTTGGAAATTACGATGCAATTTGCCCGCACGTTGAGCGATTGCCAATTCATCATCAGGCTTGGCAAAATGGTCAATACCAATATATTGATAACCTGCCGTACTCAAGGCATTGATAGTATTGCCCAACATGGCAAGTTTATCGCTCGGATTAGGTAAATCGGCATCATTGATTTGACGTTGTCCTTTGAAGCGTTCAGGCAAATGTGCATAATTAAATACCGACAAACGGTCTGGCGACATGGCGATAATCCGCTCTACCGTATGACGCATACTTTCAACCATTTGATGTGGCAAACCATAAATCAAATCAATATTGATTGAACGAAAACCCAAGGCACGCGCTTCGTACATCACTTGTTGGATCATGCTTTCAGATTGCACACGATTGACGGCGATTTGTACTTTTTCTTCAAGGTCTTGCACACCAAAACTGACCCGATTAAAGCCCAGTTCACGCAAGACTTTTAAGGTATTTGGGCGTAATTCTCGTGGATCAATTTCAATGGAATAATCGGCAATTGGTTCAGTGCTCAAGGTAAATTGGCTTTGTAAAAATTGCCATAATTTCACCAACTCTTCATCGCTCAAAAAGGTCGGTGTACCACCACCCAAATGCAATTGTTCAACCACTGGCTCACCTTGTAATAAGGCACGTTTTTGTCGAATTTCTGCAAAAAGATAATCTAAATAATTGCCTGCATCGGCATTTTTTTTGGTAATGATTTTATTACAAGCACAGTAATAGCAAAGATGGCGACAAAACGGAATATGAAAATATAATGATAATGGCACGCGTTGATTGCGTTGTTGTAAGATTTTACTTTCTGCACCTTCGGCAATCGGTTGAAATTCTAATGCGGTTGGATAAGACGTATAGCGTGGACCTTGGCGGTTGTATTTTTCAATCATCACTTCATCAAACAAATGCTCGGTCGGGGCATAGTGTCGTGCGTCGCTGGCATAAGGATTACCGCTATGTTCGCTACGTGCCAAAAACGGTTGTTCATCGGCATCGAGCGTTGCTGATAATGGCGTTGATGTTGGCGTAGTCATAGTAGATACCTGTTTTCATATGAGATTTGAATATATTATAACGCATATTATTGCTCAGTTATTGTATATTTGACTGCCGAATAAGTTGCACTGTCTGTTCAATTAAAAAGCGTGAAATCGTACCTTGTTCAGGCAGATTTTCAGGTAAATGGTCGATATCAAACCATTGGGCATCGCTCAATTCTTCTTGTTGAATGACGATGTCACCATGGTCATACTCTGCCAAAAAACCGAGCATTAATGAGTTGGGAAAACACCACGGTTGGCTTTGTAGATATTGCAAATTTTTGATGTGAATACCGCTTTCTTCCAATACTTCTCGATGCGTGGCATTCTCAATGGTTTCACCAATTTCCACAAAACCTGCCAATACCGTATAAATCGGTTTTTGTCGCCACCTGTTATGCATAGCAAGTAAAATTTGTCGTCCTTTGCGTACCGCCACGATAATGGATGGATTGATGCGTGGAAAATGCTGACGATGACAATTGCTACAGACTTTGGCAATCTGAGTCGTGTGCATCTCTAGGCTATGTCCGCAAACATGGCAAAATTGGTAATCTTGAAAAAACTCCGCCAAGCCCACCGCACGGCTCAGCACTTGAAATTCGGCACTACTACGATACAACTGGCTACGCAAGTTTTGATAATCGACATGGTCTTGCACGTTGGCAAAATCTTGTGGATCATCTAACAATAAATGCACAGGATAGCCTTTATAATGGGCAATACATAAATATGGTCGTTGTTGTAAAGCAAGCTGTTCTGCTGTACCAAAGGGCATGGCATCATTTGGCAAATCAATATTGCCATGTTGTACATGTAACCAATAAGCCACTGTCATCCGAGTCATTTCCTATTTCTATTTAGCCTTGATTTAAGCACAGTTTTTGGCAAATTTAAATCTTGCCCCGATGATTTTATTCACCTAAAATGCTTAAAGTATAATTTTTAGTTTATAGGACTTACGCAAACCTAACCGAAGGGCAACGAAGTTGCTCACAAATATAGTCATCAAGAAGTCCTTGCTTAATTTGATACATCGTTTTACCTAACTGACTAGCAAGTCTAGCAAAGCAGACCCAAGCCGGCATAGCACA
>NZ_JBHFHK010000077.1:0-8593 GCF_041928215.1 Hubeiibacter jixunmingi
TTAAGCAAGGGCTTCTTGATGACTATATTTGTGAGCAACTTCGTTGCCCTTCGGTTAGGTTTGCGTAAGTCCTAATAACAACAACTGCGTCAAAGTTGACATAGATGACGATGACGATGACGACAAGGACGATAAAGGCGAAAAAAAATTCTGTAAATCAAACGAATTTTATAAAAAAGTCTGTGACTGGATAGACTGGACGCAAGAATCAGAAGAACCTGATACAAACACAAAGCCAAAAATTAAAGAAGAAAAAGACCTAACATTTGATAAAGACAGGATACAATTTAAAGACCAATGTCCGCCCCCCAAAAACTCACATGGTTACTGTTGCTGGTTATACTGCTAAATTTGAAATTAGCTATCAAAAAATGTGTGATTTTTTTGTCAGCTTCAAACCTTTTGGTATCGGATTATCTACTTTAAGCGGTGTTATGATTGTTGCAGGGGTAGGGCGTAAAAATGGCTGATTTTCCATCATTAAATGCAATGCTATATAGCGTTGGTGAAAGTTTACTATCTGTTAGTGTCAAAAAAGTATTATCAGGTGCAGGGCTAGGGCTTGTTACTTATGCAGGAATGACTAAAGCACTTGAAAAAATTATATCAGATGCTAATGCCCAATTATCGCAGGGTGATGGAGCTGTTCTATCAATACTCGGTTTGGGGGGTATAGATACCTGCTTATCAATCATATTAAGTGCTTGCGTTATTCGCATGACAATATATGGCTCGCAAATTCGTATTATAAAATCTGATTAGTATTGAAAAGCACATAACCCTTATATAAAATATATATAAATTTTATATAAGGGTTTTTTCATGTCTGACAAAAAATTACTTACCGTACAAGTCGATTCCGACTTACTCGAGCAATTCAAACGCGTTTGCGATAGCAAAGACTTGACAGCCAGTCAAGTCATACGCCAGTTTATGCGCGATTTCTTAGCAAAGAACAAGCAACCAGATATGTTTAAGTGAGACTTATCCCTAAGTTATCCATCAGATTTAAAATGCCCCAGTCATTGCGCCCACACATCGCTAAATGACTGAGGGCATTTTTCGCTTTGCTGTGGGTAACTTGGGCGATAAGTCGTTTCTCGTTCTTAGATTTTGTCTTTTAAAGCGGTGAGGGTCGAGGACGGTTCACTGCCCGCAGACCATCAACGCTTTAAAAGTCTTTTTAGTTTTGCTTATCAAGCGGTTTTTGGGCACAAAAACCGTTCATCGGCACACCGCTATCTAATGGTGTGCCTGAGTCCCAAATTTGGGACTTTTTGATAGCTCTCATTTCGCATAATTAAACATTATGTTAAATAATAAACAATTGCAGAGCGAATTTCTCCCCACACTGCCCCATCCGCCAAAAACGGCATAGCCTTCACCAGTTTTTGACTGGGTTTATCGCTGTCTAAATTATCTAACACGCTACGGATAATGGTATCAACATAGTCATTGGGCATCTCAATGATGTCCTTAATTGCAACCCTTGCTTTATCATGATTTCGCAAGTAGCGACTTTGCTCAGTTAAATCCTCTTCAATGACTCGTCTAAGGATATCTGCCATATAGCCAATGTGCGGTGTCAAATCCAAATATTGCCAAATCGGTTGGGCTGTGTGACTATTTTTAAGGGTTAGATTGGAACGAATCCCATCCGCATAGCTCACCATCTCCCCAAATTCATACTTATCTGCCATATGAGCCATCAACGGCATCGATACGCTGTCTAAAATTTGGTCATACGCCCTGCGGTCTTTGGCGGTTTCGCTAATGACTTGAGAAATTGGTAAAATCATCGGCTCTGACACTAAACCATCTCGTCTAAGCATATCATTCATCAAGAAACGATGAATCCGCCCATTACCATCGGCTAACGGATGAATATACACAAACGCAAATGCCACCACCGCACACCGCATCACTGCCGACTGTCCTTGGGTAACTTCGATAAAGCGTTTTAGCCCTGCTAACATCTGAGCCACTTGCTCAAACGGCGGTGCAATATAATGCACAATCGGCTTAAAATCTCGTTGACTGACTTGCCCAACAAACACAGGCGATTGACGTAAGCCAAACTGATGGATTGCCACACTGTCGCCCAAAATGGCTTGCTGTAGCTCGGTTAGCGATTGATTATCCAGTGGGATATCTCCCCTACCCAATTGATTTGCCATCACTTGAGCAAAACGTTCAATACGTTTGGTTTGTTTGCCCTCCCCTTCAATGGTAAAGCTTGCCTTACTCTCTCGTAAGGTAATCCAAACACTTGACCGCATTAGCACATCTTCACCAAAGGTATCGGTTAGTTGTTGCATCATCTGGGCAATATCCAGCGAAAACGCAGGTTGTAGGGCTTCGGTCTTTACTATCATGGGGCAAAATTGGCGTCTCCCTGCCAAATTATCATTGATTCGCCAACGGCTATTTTTAACCACATATTCAGGGCTACAGGCGACCAGTTTATCCGCATCAATCGCATCGACATAATTGCCTGCAATTCGACTTTTACCATCACGCATGGATAACGCAAGCTCATTACCCGTAAACCATTCATACAAAAACCCACAGCGTCTGGCGTATTGCCCTGTCGGCTCATCTGCTAACCAATGCTCAAGCAAACTTGGCTCAATAAGCGAAAACACCTTCGCCAATAGCTCATAATGCAAAAACTCATGGCTGATATGAAAGCGAAGGTGAAAGGTAATTTGTTCAAGCAGTGCTTTGTCATACTGGCTCTGTTGATACACTTCTTCAGAAGAACTGCCGTTTTGGTGCGACTCACGACGGCTACCCAATCGACTGACCACATATAAAGGATAAGCCAGTGATAGGTCAAAATATTGAACCAACCAAGCCCCACCCATTGGATTGATGATCGTTTGTGGATTTATGAAGGTTGAATTTGGCATGAATACCTAAGTGATAAACCAGTTTTGATAGCGGTATTTTGGCAAAGATTGATTAGGGTTGCAATAAAATAATTATTATAAATATTTTTTGCATTAAAACGATTAAAAAGAATCGTAGGTCAAAATGAATGAAGGTTGGTTTAAGTTCTATTTTTAAGATTTATTCGAGTTTTCGAGTTCTCTGAAACTAAAAATGAGGACTTGTCATACGTTGTTTTATGGATGAATTAATGTATGAAAAATACAGAGTTTTAGCCACTGTTTCCCTCCAAAATAAAATGTCCAAAAAACTAGTGTTTTCCATAGGTTACTCCCATTATCACGCAGATTTATAATGATGCAATACTCGACAAAATTCCTTAGCGTACAATATGGTCCGAATTCTGTGCTGACCCCTAGATGCGTTAAACCAAGCATTGGATGCTAGGTATAGACCAAAAAATGTGATTCACCATAGTGATAAGGGTAGCCAGTATCTATCCATCAAATATGGCGAACGGCTCAAACAATCAGGTCTTGCCGCCTCAGTCAGCACAACAGGCGATTCCTACGACAATGCTTTATCCGAAAGCATGAATGGGCTATATAAAACGGAGGTGATTGACTATTTTAAACCTGAATGGGAGGGTGTAAAGGATTTTGCATTAGCGACCCTTGATTGGGTACACTGGTACAACAATGAACGTTTACATTCAACAAATGGATATTTGTCACCTGTTATTGCAGAGAGTATCTACTATCGTTCATTAAATCCGTCGGGCTACGCCGCCTGACTTAAATAATCCTGTCTCCGATAAAGTAGGGGTGGTTCATAATTTTGTTTTGGTACTTATTTATTTTAATCGCCAATACCCTTTAAAATGGTTGTTTTTGGCGGGTAGTTGTCTATCATTTCTGAAATAATGACGAATGTCTTTTGCCACACTGGTTTCACACGCACCCCATACAGTTTGTACCGCTGTTAAACTTGTTAAATACTCTAGGGTCTTTTCAGATTGCTTGGACACATCAGCGACAATGTGATGTACGGTTGTACCTGTGGGCAAACGTACCTTATCAAAATATGCTTGTTCTTCGGCATATTGACTTAGCACTATTAAAGTAGGCGGTAGCGGATTTTCCCAACTTTCTAAGATACTTGCCACTGCGGGATAGGCAGTTTCATCAGCAATCAGTACGGCGTTGCCATTAGCCAAATGATTATGTATTTCTGGCGATTCGGTGCGTGAGTAGATGATATCGCCTGATTGTATGCTATCAAGCCAACGATAACCTGCACTGTCGCCATGTGCATAGATATCCATGTAAATATCGTTTGGCGTTTGGTCATCATCGGCAATTCGCATAGTATAAATGCGAATGTCTTTGTTCATACTTTCAACGATTTTTTGGCGTTTTTCACTGGATACTTTTTTGAGTACCCATAAGAACCCCAAATTGGCACGGGTTTTTAACCAACTGACAATTTTGTGGTTTGATGTAGTTTTGGCTAATTCTTTTGGTTGAGCACCTTGCATGGTTTTTAGCACCATGCCATAGGCATAGCCGTCATGGCTTTTAGCAATTGAGGTTTGACTTGATAGGTGCAGTCTTACCATGCGTTTGGTGATATTGGATTTGTGCGTGACGGTAAAATACCGACGCTTACCGCCTGTGATATCTTTGCCTTGTTTTACCATAGCAAGATAAGCCAAGTATAAAATCTGCTCTTCCAATTCACCTTTTAGTTCAAATGGGATAAAGATGTCATTGGTTGTTTGAGAGGTAACTTTTAGCGTCATCCCTTCATTGAAGATGTCACTGATATAGGCAGACGTAAAGGTGTCTTTTGAGTTGTAATAATGTGCAATTACTAAGATTTCATCGCCATGGTCTTGGTTGACATGGTCGATGATATCAAGTTTTTGCTGTTGGTCAGCGACAGGGGTGCGTTTCATTGTGAGCCCTTAAATATCCGATGAATTGATAATTTGACGATAAAAAATAACAATAAATTCAAAATAACACTCAGCACCATCACGGCAAGATAGCCAACCATTTTTGCCAAAGACAATCCAATCCCAGCGTACACAAATCCCACCACCATAATAACGCTGATTTGCAGAGTAAACATGGTTGCTTTAGTAGGGTGAGAGACCGCCCTGTCCATCATCAAGGTCGCAAGCACCGCAATCAAAGCAGGATTAATCAGAAAATAAATCGTCATGGCAAGATAGACAGCAAGTTGACTGGTATAACCCAGTGCCAAGGGTATTAAACCTGCAATGCTCAATGTCTGTAAGAATGTGAGGATAAGTAGCGTGTTCTTACGTCCTAGCTTTTTGACCCAAAGGCTGGCTGATAAGGCAGATAGGATACCAATGATAGACCCATAGACTTTGGTGACAAATCCAATATCAGCCAATGACCATTTCACATCAACCAACAATGGATTGACCAAAGAAAACGCCTTGCCAAAGCCAATTGGATAAGCCAACAATAAGCCAAACCAGTGTTTGTGTTGCTGAATAAAGCTTTTGACAGAGGCGACTAGGGTTTTTAATGTAAGATTAGCAACACTGTCTGTATTGGGTTCTTGAAACAACCATAGATTCACCCAAGCCATTGTCGTGAGTAGTGCCAATAGATAAAAAGCCCAACGCCATCCTATCATTGGGTATATCATGAGTATCAAGCCACCCCCAATGACATTGCCAAGTAAGTTACTTGAAAACTGAAGACTATTGGCAACGGGCAAATCCTTAAAATTAAACAGTTTGGTTGTCAGTCCATCAATCGCCACATCTTGCACGCTTACAGCAAACACATACAGAGTCAGTGCCACACATAACCACCCAAATTGAATTTTGACATCAAGGTGAGCAACCCATATCAGCATGATAATCATGGCAAATTGTGAGCATAACAGCCAACCACGATATTGCCCTTGCAGTTGTCTTTTGAAAAGTTTGATTGGTTTACTATCAACCACAGGGGCATAAAAAATCTTGGTAAGCATAGGTAATGCAACCAAGTTTAACAATGCTAATTTATCCAAGCCCAGCCCCAAATCCCGCATGATAGCAACCATTGATGCTAAGATGAATGATACGCCTAGATACTGTGTCATATAGACATTTATTAGTAGTAGCCACGGTTTTTTAGATACTGGTTGTACGGTTAAATCAGAAATAGGCAGGGTCATGTGATGAACTCAATGTTAGAAATCCATTATTTGCTATCCATAAAAAAGGTGTATGTCTGCATACATACGCCCTGTTGATGAATTTTTAGAAGTTATACTTATAGCTCACGCCAAAACTACGCTCGGGTGCGACCATACCCACATTGCCTGGCATGATACCGAACAACTGATATTTTGCATTGTTCAAGTTATTGCCCCATACGCCAAATTCATGTTTGTTATTGCCAATACCTGCACTGGCATTGAACAACGTATAGGCTTTTAATTCTTGTAAGTTATTGGACTGACCAAAGCGACTATCCACATGACGAACATCACCGCCGATGTACCAACGCATATTGTTCAGCCACGCATTGTCTAACGCATGCTCGTATCTTGCCCCAACACTGACACTGAACTTAGGTACTTGTGGCATTCTATTGCCAGTTTTGGTGATGCCTTGAGCTTCCACTTGTGGGCTTGCGTTAGTGACCGTCGCATCAATATAACTGATGCTGCCATTGAGCTTTAAACCCTTCATCGGTCGCCAATCAGCCGATACATCGATACCACGGCTTTGGCTATCCACGTTAGCCGTTGCCGTTAGGTTACTAGGGAATAAAAACAGACTGACATGGTCGTTTTTCATGCGGTTATTAAACAAAGCAATGTCAATATTCACATTATTGTCAGGGCTTTGGTATTTTGTCCCGACTTCAAAAGAATCAATGTCAGTTGCTTTATACGGGTCATCTGGCTTACCAAACGCAACGTTTGTACCATAGTCAGCAAATCCACCGAATTTATGCCCTCTGGCATATAGTCCATAGACACGCCAGTTAGGGGCAATGGCATAATTTAGCCCAATACGCCCTGTGGTTGCAGTGTCGCTTAGTGTCTGTGTATCATGGTGTACGCCTGTGGCTGATAAGGCATTGTTGGCATTAGCTTGCACAGTTGCTGAATAGCTCAGTTTTTCTCTACCGACCCGCAAACCTGTCATCAATGACAGCGTGTCGGTCATAGGGTAGGTCACTTCGCCAAATAAAGCTTGCGACTGTGTTTCAAAGCGTTTATGGTTAGTACCATTACTGACTTCATTGCCCACCAAGGTCGTTAGTTCATTAGGATTTGCAGGATTCATCGGTATGGCAAAGATACCTTGACGACCGTCAAACTGCCAATCTCTGTCTTTTTTCTCAAGCAATAACCCTGTCGTCCATTTGATACGGCTATCATCACTAGATGATAATCGTACTTCTTGAGAAATTTGACTTAAATCATCAACAATATGCTGTCTGTTGTTGCTCTCTTGACTAAAAAAATCATTGAGCATGGGACGAAGCATGGCAGGTACTTGCAACAAATCATATTGCAAAGTACGCATGTCAGGCGGTAACAAAGGACGGTAAATATCACCTTGATAGTGATGATAGCTGGTGGTAGATTTTAATTGACTATTGGCAAAATGATGCTCAATATCCAAAATCGCCCCAGAGCTACTGTTATCCGTACTGTGTGGCAGACCGCCTGTGTTCATTTTTGGGCTATTTAAGTCTAGTAACGGCACTGGTAGATAATTTTGTTGTTTGTCATGATATAGGCTAAACACCACATCACTGCCCATATCTTTGCCAGTGTCATCCGTAATCAGGTTTTGCCAACGGACTTTGGCTTGCCCCCCTTGTCGGCTAATCTCATTAACGGGCTTGCCTGTTGATTCTTCTATGAGATGATTGTCTTTTTGTTCAGACATCCCAGCTATTCGTACGGCTAGGTTATCAGTTAACGGCACATTTAGCACGCCTTGCACTTGCTTTTGATGCTGACTACCTATGCCGACACCAATGTTGGATTCAAAGTAATTTTCAGGATTGCGGGTTCTGACAATCACGCTACCTGCTTCGGCTTTTGAACCCAGTAACGTACCTTGTGGACCTTTGGCAATTTCTACTTGTTCGACATCTATCAAGTTGCGAACCAAACCTGTTTTACCTTGGCTTACCCCATCAATCCGAAAATCAACAGAGTTGTCATCAAGGCTGGTATTGGTCAAAGAGCCTGTGCCACGAATCCATAATAATGAGTTGCTGATATTGCCACCATTATGAATTTGGGCACTGGGTAAGGTGCGTAAAGCGTCTTCGGTATTGACCAGTCTTTTTTCATTAATCGCTCTACTGCCAATCGCAGTTACGCTAAATGGCATATCCAAGCGGTTTTCATTAAAGCCACGGGCGGTAAAGGTTAAATCAGGCAGTTGTGTTGTAGGCAAATTGTCTTGACTGTTATTACCCACTTCTTGGTAGCCCATGGGTTGTTGTAAATTGGCTTGTGCCTGTTGCGTTTCCTGTATCTGTGCTTGAGCTAACGGCGATAGACACATACAAAGACAGCCAATCGCTGATGATGTGGCGATAAATTTATAGCAAGGTTTTTCCATTAGGGTGTGTTGACATACAAAGAAAATCAGTTATTCTGATTATATGAATAGACTAACACTTACTGATGCCCAATG
>NZ_JBHFHK010000078.1:0-8430 GCF_041928215.1 Hubeiibacter jixunmingi
GGTTTTTTTGTCATGCCTTATGCTACTATAGTTTATTCCCCTTATGCAAAAAAATTACGGTTTTGCGTAAGTCCTATTATCTTTAGCGAACGATTTTTTGTTAAGTTTTGTGTTTTATTTTGAATAAAAATCCATATAAATCAATGCTATTGATATATTAAAATAGAAATTTAAAATAATAAGAATACTCAAGTGCATTTCAGAATACACATTGCTTGACTAAGCCTAAGTTATAATATAACATTGCCATTATTTATTAAATTTTGGAATTTCAACCATGCGTGCAGATATCCACCCAACTTACAGTACTGTTTTGTTTCATGACACGAACGCTGATGTGTATTTCTTGATTGGTTCAACGATTCAAAGTAGCCAAACTCGTGAATATGAAGGCGAAACATATCCGTACGTCACACTAGATATTTCAAGTGCGTCTCACCCTTTCTATACTGGTGAACAACGTCAAGCAAGCAACGAAGGTCGTGTTGCAAGCTTTAACAAGCGTTTTGCACGTTTTAACCGTGGTGGTAGCAAAGCTGCGGAATAATTATAAAATACTTATTTTATTGTTATAATATTTCTTAAATGGGAATAGTACTGCGGGTATTATTCCCATTTTTTATTTGGAATCAAAATAATTCAAAAGTTGTTGAAAATAATTCGGATTGCTTTATAATTTGCTGTCTGCGAGCTTTAAATACAGCAGGAGCAGGAGACTCAAAATAGTTGAATCTCAAAGCGATTTAAATGATTTAATTAGGAGATATGATATTAGATGGAAAATATTGTTGCGTATATATTGCTTTGTTTGGTGTTGGTGATTTCACCTGGTCCAAACACTTTTTTGATTTTTAGTACAGCAAGCCATGTCGGCAAACATGATGCATTATTAAAAATTTTTGGCTTAGTTACCGCAACATATATTCATGGTCTATTATCTTTATTTGGTGTTTCGCTCATATTATTAAAATCGCCGCTACTTTTTAATGCTATCAAAATATTGGGTGCATTATATTTATGCTATCTAGGCTTAAAGTTTTTGTGGCAAGCATGGCGTAATGAAAATAAAAAATCTAATACAGATAATCAAGTCATAAAACT
The DNA here is from genome assembly GCF_041928215.1 of Hubeiibacter jixunmingi. Taxonomy (NCBI): domain Bacteria; kingdom Pseudomonadati; phylum Pseudomonadota; class Gammaproteobacteria; order Moraxellales; family Moraxellaceae; genus Hubeiibacter; species Hubeiibacter jixunmingi. The sequence goes on from NZ_JBHFHK010000078.1 coordinate 1,102, forward strand.
CACACATATTAAGAGTTTTATGGCAGGATTTATTACTCAAATTCTGAATCCTAAAGTATCTATTTTTTATATCGCTGCCTTTCCACAGTTTATTAATTTTCATAGTAGCTCACATTATATAAATGGTTTAGCATTGATTAGTATACATGCCTTGACGATAGCGACATGGTTTACAGTGATGACATTATGTATTAATCAATTTAGTCGTCCTGATAAAGACAGTCGTTGGGCTAGAGTAATGCTGGCAATATCGGGTATTTTATTGATCTATTTCTCTGTGTTACTTGGCTTGCAACCTTTGCTAAAAGTTACTTAAACCCATGATATGAATTGTTTTTTTAATTTTATTAAATAGTGCATTTAACCATAAGAATAGCTTTTAATATAGATTAAAATTTGTTATAATTGTATTGCATCATAAAAGTCTATGCTTTATTGAGTATAGATTTTTTAATCATCGAATAACCATATATGAATGGGTAAAATAATGAACGATAAACGAACACATTGGCAGTTTTTTGATATCATTGTATTGTCCATAATCTTTTTTGGTATTGCGACATATACTGCCATTAGTGGTTATATTGAATTACTGCAATAACAACAAGTCGCACCTGATAAATTTATATTCAGTGAATCAATGAATTATAACGGTATTATTTTAGACCTGATTGTTTTGGCAGTAGCTGGTGCTTACTTATATTGGCGGAAGTTTGATTTTAAACAGCTTAATTTTTCGGTCAATCGTTATACTTTACCACTCACGCTTGCAATGATTTTTACAGCGGGTGCTGTGGCAAATATTTATGAAATTATTCATTATAATCTTTTCCCACAACATATTATGGCGTTGAGGATATCAGCCAAGTGGCTGAAGAAGCATATCAATATACATGGGCAGATTATACCAGTCGCCTTTCACCATCATTATCTGTATTTTCATTTTTAAATGGCTTTTATGAAGAGTTATTTTTTATGGGGCTGGTGATGGCAACACAGGTAAAATACTTACGTCATGCCATAGTTTATAGTTTGTTTGTACGGTTTATTTTTCACCTTTATCAAGGTATTGCTGGTGCAAGCACGATATTAACGTTAGGTTTTGTGTTTTTGTTGTGGCGTAAAAAGGTAAATAGTTTAGTGCCATTTATGTTAGCACACGCATATTTTGATTTATTTGGTTTGGGTTTACCTTATCAATTATTGTTTGATTGATGATTTTTTCACAAAAATAAAAGCCAAAAGCAATATAATATACTTTTGGCTTTTATTTTGTCGATTTTTAAGGTTAAGCTTAGTTGATATAGGTTAACCAGTGTGCATATTTTTCGTTACGACCTTCGACCACATCAAAATATAATTTTTGAATTTGAGCGGTCAATTCACCACGACCACCATTGCCAATTGGACGATCATCATATTCACGAATTGGCGTCACTTCTGCAGCTGTACCTGTCATAAACACTTCATCTGCCAAGTAGAATTCATCACGTGTGATACGACGCTCATGCACTTTGATACCTAAGTCTTGTGCGAATTGCATAATGGTACGGCGAGTAATCCCGTCTAATGCACCACCAGACAAATCAGGCGTATGTAGCTCACCATCTTTAACCAAGAATAGGTTTTCACCCGAACCTTGGCAGACATAACCTTGCGGATCCATCAAGATGGCTTCTTCATAACCGTTACGGGTCACTTCTTGGTTTGCCATAATCGATACAGGGTAGTTGCTTACCGCTTTGGCTTTGCACATGGTGACGTTTGGCATGTGATGAGTAAAGCTCGATGTTTTAACACGGATACCATTTTTGATGCCTTCTTCGCCCAAATATGCACCCCATGCCCACGCTGCAACAATGGCATGAATGGTATTGCCTTTTGCAGCGATACCTAATTTTTCTGAACCGACCCAAATCAGTGGACGCAAATAAGCTGATTCTAATTTATTTTCGAGTACCACATTTTTTTGTGCTTCTAGCAATTCATCATAGCTATACGGCACGTCCAGTTGGAAAATTTTTGCTGAATTTAATAAGCGTTTGGTATGGTCTTCTAAACGAAAAATCGCTGTACGACCATCCGCAGTTTTGTAGGCACGCACCCCTTCAAACACCCCTAAACCATAGTGTAAAGTGTGGGTCAGGACATGGATTTTGGCATCACGCCAATCCACCATTTTGCCATCTTGCCAGATAAAACCGTCACGATCTGCCATACTCATTGTGAATACTCCATGTTTGTATCAATTAAAACTTTAATACCTTAATTTATACAATTTTTGCTGATTATACAAATTAAAAAAAGCGTGATTACCCAAAACCGCTAGGCATGAATCAGATGCTTTTACATTTCCAAACAAAGCCATACTATCAATGAAAAAGCTGTTCCCAAATGGCACAGACTTGCTCACGTGTGACTTGCCATGCTTCTGCTTGTACACGCAAACTTTGGTTATCTAAAGCGAGTCGGTGGCTTTCACCACGCTCTAATAAATACGCCATAATCAGTAAATCAGCATCATCAAGGCTGATCATTCCTGCACTTGCTGCATCTTGAAATATACGGACATTGTCTGAATAATGTGCGAGCTGTGCATCTTGGTGGCTAAATGCCAATACCAAAAATTGTGCCATAAACTCAATATCGACAATGCCACCACGATCATGCTTGAGATGGAAAATACCTGCTTGGCTCTCGTGGGCTTTTGAACCGAGATGATTGAGCATTTTCTCTCGCATTTCTAAGACTTGCTGTTTGACATCGGCAAGCTCACGCTGTTGTGTGAGTACTGCACAACGAATTTGTTCGAATTTTTGGCATAAATCTGCATCACCTGCCACCGACCTTGCACGTACTAAAGCTTGGTGTTCCCAAAGCCATGCGTGTTGATATTGATATTGTTCAAACTGTTTTAGGCTACTCACCAATACCCCTGCATCACCATTCGGGCGTAAACGTGTATCGACTTCATAGACACGTCCATCAAGAGTTTGTGTGGTCATCAGCGACATAAATTTTTGTGTACAACGCATGGCAAATTCCATACCTGAAATGGCTTTTTTACTATCGGTTTCGGTATAGTCTTGATAATCATGTAAAAATACCAAGTCCAAATCTGAGCCATAACCCAATTCAATGCCGCCCAATTTACCGTAACCGACCACCGCCATACCAATTTGATCTAAACTGGCACGTTCGCCATTGTTTTTGACAGGTACACCATAACGTTGAGCGGTCATTTGGAAAGCCAAATTCAACGTGGCATTGACACTAATTTCGGCAATATCGGTCAGTACGTCAGATACTCGCATCAACGGACTTTCTGCCAGAATATCACTGGCTGCTACAGCTAATACATTGGATTTTTTAAATAAACGTAACACACGCATAATGTCTTCAACATCATTTAGTTCTAGGCGTAATAATTGTTGGCGTAAGTTTTGTTGTAAATCTTCACGCTGTGGAAATTCAAAATCCAAAGACAAAAACTCATCCAACAGCACAGGATATTGCACCAATTCTTCACAAATCCATGGGCTTGAGCTTGCCATTTTCACCAAGCGTTGCAATGCCCCACGGTTTTCAGTCAGCATCACCAAATATACACTACGGCGTAAAATCGATTCTAATAAAGGTAATAAGCGTAATAATGCCGCTTGTGGTCTATCTGCTTGTACAATCGCTTGACTGAATAAAGGCCAAAATTTTCTCAAGCGTTGTTCTGCGGTACTTGGTAAATGTTGCACTGTTTGACTATGCCAAAAACGTTCAATGCGTGCTTTGGTTTCGTCATCCAAAATCATTGCCAATTCTTCGGATAACATTTCAAAAGATTGATTTTCCAATTGTTCTTGATTCATCGGTTGTTCAATCAGGTGTTTGAAATAATGACTGACTTTATTACGATGAATATTTAAATCATCCATAAATGCCTGCCAAGTATCAAAATTCAAAGCATAAATTAGACGCAGGCGTAACTCATTTTCTTGCGGTAGGTTTTGCGTTTGTTGATCTTGTAAAGCTTGGATGGCATGTTCGACACGACGCAAATACAAATAAGCCGTGCGTAATTCATCATGGGCAGTTTGATCCAAAAAGTGATCATCATAAAGATGTTTTAACGCTATCAAACATTGCCGATCTTGTAATTTGAGATGCGAACCACCGTAAATCAATTGAAAAACTTGCACGATAAATTCAATTTCACGGATACCGCCAGCACCGAGCTTGACATCATCAGCGGTATTGCGACGTGCTACCTCTTTGTTAATCATGCCTTTCATTTCACGCATGGCGGCAAAGGCGGTATAATCCACATAACGACGGAACACAAAAGAACGGCTTAAGCGGATAATCTCTTCGCCTGCTGTACCGCCAGTAATGGCACGGGCTTTAATCCATGCATAGCGTTCCCATTCACGTCCGTGTTGGATGAGATATTTTTCCAAAGCCGCATAACTGAGTGCCAGAGCCGAACCATCGCCCCATGGACGTAAACGCATATCAACACGGAACACAAAACCATCTGCGGTAACATGATCGAGCAAATAAATGATTTTTTGTCCCCAAAAAATACAAAATTGCTGTACGTCTATGCATTTACGTCCATTGGTTTCACCGTTTTGAGCAAAGCAAAAAATCAAATCAATATCACTGGATAAGTTTAATTCTTCTGCACCATGTTTACCCATGGCGATGACCACCAAATCTTGCACAGTCCCATCCGCACCAATTGGCTCACCATGCTTGGCGACCAGAGCAGGGCGAGCAAAATCTTTGGCAGCAACTATACAGGCATCAGCAAAATATGAAAGCTGTTGCGTCAGTGAAATCACATCGGTCAAGCCGTTACAATCTTGCCAAATCCAACGCAACATCAATCGGGCACGCAATTGGCGAATGCATCGCATCCATGTTACTTCGTCTTGTACATCAGAAAGGGTGTCTTGTAGTAATTGTTGAATATCTTGTTGGGATAAGGCAGTTAAAAATTGGTCTTTGGCATAATCTTGTTGCCAAATACCATCCATACTCTGCATGACTTGAGTGGCATAAAGGCTACTTTGCTGTGTACGTTGTTGTTGTTTTTCGTTCATGTTCATCATTCCAAAACAAGATAGATATTTTTAAAATCATCACCGAAATGACAAAAAATAGCAAGGTTTGATAAGGCTTTTTCAGATTAAAGTCGAATAAAAAAATCGAGCCTAAAATGTTTTAGCACTCGATTTATCAATACAAAAATGACTTTAGATTATTTACGGATATAACGTCCAGTCCATTTTTCCAAACGTCCTTGCAATAAAGTTAAACTAAAACAAATTACCCAGTAAATAAGTGCAGCTTGAATATAGACCAGCATAAACTCATAATTACGTGCTGCAATAATTTGTGCTTGTTTAAACAGTTCGGTGACCAAAACCAAAGAAGCCAAAGACGTATCTTTTACTAGACCAATGAAGGTATTCGATAATGGTGGCACAGCAACACGAATCGCCTGCGGTAAAATAATATATCTAAAGGTCTGCATATAGCTCATACCCATACTCATGCCTGCGTCCCATTGTCCCTTATGAATAGACAAAATGGATGCACGAACATTTTCTGAAGCGTAAGCACCGACATTAAGCGAAAAACCAATGATCGCTGAAATAAAAGGATCTAGGGTAATGCCGACACTCGGTAAACCATAGAAAATAATAAATAATTGTACCAGTAATGGCGTACCACGAATCAAGCCAACATAAGCCAAAGCAATACGATATAAAACATGATGCAAAATATTGGTACGAGGGAAAACACGAATAAATGCCACCATTAATGCAATCGCAATACCGCATATAAATGCAATAACGGTAAGAGGAATGGTATATTTAATTGCACCTTGTAACATCGGTGCAAATGAAGTCATGACAATATTGGCACGGTTTTCATCCATAAAAGGCAATTGTGCTAAAAAGTTATTCAATATTGACATATTTATGACCTTTCATCATTAGGTATATGGGGGTTTTGTTAGGGAGCATAGTATAGCTTAAAAAATCCATTTAAAAAATAAAACGGTAATCAGCGACTACCGTTTTATAAATTGGCTTTAGGTATTCAGCATATTATTGCTTACTGATATCTTGACCAAAGAATTGATTGCTCAATTTTGCCAAAGTACCATCTTTTTGCAATGCTTCAATTGCTTCGCTCACCTTAGCATTGGCGGCATCTTCACCCTTACGGAAGATAATACCTGAACCTGTTTTTTCAGTCGCAGGTGCGGTAAGTTTGATTTCTAAACCACTATTTTGGTTCTTTTTCAAATAGTCCAAGACTGCCAAATGGTCGTTTAACGTTACATCAGCACGACCTGTACGCACTAATTCAACCGCTTGTGCTAAGCCTTCTACACCGATGATTTCTGCACCGTATTTGGTTGCCATTTCAGCGTAGTTACTAGATAAAGATTGGGCTGACTTTTTGCCTTTGATGCTTTCCCAATTTGCCAAATCAGTGACTTTTACAGGTGCGACCAATACAGGACCAGACCAGCTATAGGCAAAAGATTTGTCGTATTTGGCTTGACGCTCAGGAGTGGTTAAGCTTACTTGGTTTGCCACGGCATCAAAACGCTTGGCATCTAGACCTGCTAACATTGCGTCCCACTGCGTTTCTTTAAAATCAACTTGTACGCCCAATTTCGCAGCCACAGCACGTGTTACTTCGACATCATAACCAGTCAATTTGCCTGATTCATCATGATAAGTGAATGGAGGATAAGTACCTTCTGTACCGACAGTAATAGTACCGCCTGAAGTCAAACGCTTGTACAAATCTGTTTGATCGCTCGCTGCTGCGTTAGCAGGTGCTGATGCGGTCGTGCTTGCCGTAGCACTTGCTGTTGAGTTGCTTGCATTGTTGCTGTTGCCACAAGCAGATAAAGTCAAGGCTGTACCTGCAAGTAAAAGATAATATGCTTTCATAATCTGCTCTAAAGTGGACTGCTTAAAGTCAATCTTAAATGGGAAAAGAAAACCAACTAAAATAGATGGTTTTATTGAATATGGCATCAGTCTAAACAGTTCTTTATCACTTTTCAATCTTATTTTTAGAATTGTTTAGCAGAATATTAGATATGATTTATCGATTTAATTTTTATATGGCTGGGTCTCTTGTTTAAATATAAAGCGTCTGCTAATTTAAGATGGTACAAACCGTAAATAAGTTTTTAGGAAATAATCATGAAAAAAATCGTATTAAGTAGGGTGTGTTGACATACAAAGAAAATTAGTTTAATCATTGCAATGAGTATTAGGGTGTGTTGACATACAAAGAAAA
>NZ_JBHFHK010000079.1:0-8315 GCF_041928215.1 Hubeiibacter jixunmingi
ATGGTCTAATTCGTCAGAAAAATTACTATTATGCCATTGCTTTAACAGTCTTTTTTATTTTTTTGTCGTGTGCTGAGTCTTTTATTATATTTTATAAGTAGGTGAACATATTTAAATATGATTTTCCGTTCGCCCTGAGCTTGTCGAAGGGTAGTAAAACCTGAGAAATACTGTTTCGTAAGATGAACGGTTTTCTTTCTATACCTTTTATATTTACATTAAATCAAAAGCTTAACTATGGCAAAAAACAATATCGTTATCGGTTTTATCGGCTCAACCTTAGACCAAGGCAAAAATGATAATCGTTGGTTGCGTTGGCGACCGACTTTAAGTTTGTTAATGCATGATGATTTGCAGATTGATAAATTGATTTTGTTGCACGACCGTCAGCATCATAACTTACTCAAAACCATTCAAAGCGATGGTGAGCAATTATCGCCAAATACCGTGATTGAAGGGCGTCATGTCAGCATCCGTGACCCTTGGGATTTTTCTGATGTGTATGGCGTGCTGTATGATTTTGTCAAAGACTTTGAGTTTGATACCGAAAATAATAATTATTTTTTACACATCACCACAGGCACGCACGTGGCACAGATTTGCTGGTTTTTATTGATTGATGCCCATTATTTACCTGCAAAATTAATTCAAACTTCACCAAATACCGCCAAGCAAGCACAGGGCGAATATCGCGTTATTGACTTGGATTTATCACGTTATGATGCCTTAAAAAGCCGTTTTGCCGATGAACAAGAGCAACATTGGCAACAGCTCAAAGCCGATATTGCCACCAAAAATCCTGCCTTTAACCAATTGATTTCACAAGTGGAAAAAGTCGCCACCCGTTCCAATGCCCCGATTTTAATCATGGGGGCGACAGGTGTGGGCAAATCACAGCTTGCCAAACAAATCTTTGCCCTAAAAAAAGAAACATTGCATCTCACAGGGCGATTTATTGATGTCAATTGTGCCACGCTCAAAGGTGATAGTGCCATGTCTGCTTTATTTGGGCATATCAAAGGGGCATTTACAGGGGCGAATCAAGCACGTGATGGTTGGCTAAAATCCGCTGATGGCGGTGTGTTATTTTTGGATGAAATTGGCGAATTGGGTTTAGACGAACAAGCCATGTTACTCAAAGCATTGGAAGATAAATCATTTTTCCCAGTCGGTAGTGATAGTGCCATACAAGTGGATTTTGCCCTAATTGCAGGGACGAATAAAGATTTACGCTTGGCGGTGCAAGCGGGTGATTTTCGTGAAGATTTATGGGCGAGATTGAATACATGGACGTTCTTTTTACCGAGTTTAAAACAGCGTAGCGAAGATATTGCCCCGAATATTGAGTTTGAATTGGCACGTTTTGCTACGCAACAGCAACGGCAATTGCGTTTTTATCAAGATGCCTTGCAAGATTATTTGGCATTTGCCCAGTCCAATGATGCCACTTGGCAAGGCAATTTTCGTGATTTGATCGCCAGTGTCACGCGTATGGCGACTTTGACTGATGGGGCGTACATCAATCGAGATACGGTACATCAAGAAATTGATCAGCTTAAACAGCTTTGGGGCGTATCACAGGCTATTGAAAATAAAAACAATATTTTAGAAAAATTATTTTCTGCTGAGCGATTGGCTGAGTTGGATGAATTTGATGTGATTCAATTGCAAGGGGTGATTGCACGCTGTATGCAATGCAAATCCATGGCGGATGCAGGACGGCAATTGTTTGCCCAATCTCGGCAAGACAAACGCAATACCAATGACAGCGACCGTATCAAAAAATATTTGGCTCGTTTTGGTTTGACTTGGGTGGATATCGAAAGTGTAAAATAAACAGTAGTTTATTTTGTAGAAATATGTTTCGCAACATGACGGCCTGTAGCCAAACATGCTGTCAATAAATAACCGCCTGTCGGTGCATCCCAGTCCAACATCTCACCACAAAGATAAATATTGGATTGGCGTTTTAAGCTCAAATCGGCATGGAGATACGAAAATTTTACTCCGCCTGCACAGCTAATCGCTTCATCCATAGGGCGAAAACCATCAATCTTAATCGCCAATTGCTTGATGTGCTGTTGCATTTTTTCCGCATTTGACCAATCTTTCTTATCCACAATATCACGCAATAAAGCAATTTTGGTTTTGTCCAAACCCAGCTTCTGCCATTGGGTATTGAGGCTGAGTTTTTTATTTTGACCATATTGTAATAACTTATCTAACAAAGTCTTTTGATCAATATCAGGTAACAAATCAATATATAAAGTCGCTTGTTGTATTTCATTATATTGCAGACGTAGCCCACGCTGACAACGATAAACCAAGCCACCTTCTAAACCATAATGACTAATCACCATTTCACCAAAATGCTTGTCGCTAAGCGTACTCCACGCTTGTACTCGCTTTAATGGCTGTCCAAAATAAGGTTGCATAAAGCTCGACCATGCTTTGAGCACACCCACATTACTGGCTTGCAAAGGTGCAATTTCATCTTTATCAAGCCATTGTTGCCAACGTCCATCACTGCCTAATCTTGACCACGATGCCCCACCACATGCCAAGACCAATTGATCAAAATCAATCGTTTTTAATTGCTGATTTTTTAAATCTAAAATTTGAACCTGATTGCCATCAATCTGCTGACATTGCTGTTGATAATACAGCTTTACCCCTTGAGCAATTAAACGTTTTAACCATGCACGCAATAGTGGTGCAGCTTTCATTTCTACAGGAAAAATTCTGCCAGAGCTACCGATATAAGGTTCTATGCCCAGACCTTGCATCCATTGCATAATCTGCGGTGCATGATAATCGTTTAATATCTCTTGTAAAGCTTGCACATGGTCATAACGCTGAATAAATTGGGCAAAATCTTCATTATGGCTGATGTTTAATCCTGTCTTGCCAGCCATCAAAAATTTGCGTCCTGCTGAGGTTTTTTGTTCATAAATTTCAATATCAAATTTGAGCGGGGAAATTAAATTGCCATTTTTATCGATATTGTATTGTGATAAATATTCAGCACAAGCAAGACCCGCAGGCCCTGCTCCGATGATCATAATTTTTTGTGGTCGATTGTGAGTTGTTGACATGGTAAATCAGGCAAAAGAGAGATTTTGGTCATTATAATGGCTTTTACGATAATCACCAATGTTCACTATCACAATCTCTCATTCAACGCTGTGCCGCCTGTCCTAAACGTGGCTGTACATCATCAAAACGTGTCACATAACCTGTAGGCTTTTGAATAATCAACTCTTGGCAATGCTCACCACGTTCTAGATATTTAATCTCAAAATGTGTACGTGCTGAAGTCGCTTCGATAGTACGGCGTTGATAAGGCAACTGCCACACTTCTTGCAAACGGATCTGTGCTTCATCCAAATATTCTACGATATTACTGGCAAGCACAATTTCACCACCATCAGCGATACGAGATAATAAATATTCAAAAAATGGCATATTTAACCAACGCTGTGTCGCATTGTGTGGCTCTGGATTAGGATAAAGTAAAAACAAACGCTGAATCTGCTTTGGATAGATTGCATGCACTGTCCATGCGATGGCATCCGCATGCACCAAATGTAAGTTTGCCAACGGCTGAATATGTTGTTGCTTTTGCATCGCATCAAATTTTTCTTGGGTACGCTCTACAGCATACAAGATAAAATCTGGATTTTCATTGGCAAACAGATGTGCATGTTTACCTTTGCCTGCACCGATTTCTAAGCAAATAGGTTGCTCTGGGATGGCTTGAAAATGACGAGGCGGACTCAAAAAATGTGGCTGAAACAAACGTGACTCTTGCATAACACCTCCAAACGTTGCGATTCTTTCAAAAAATCAATATTTTTATGTACTTAATTATTATTATCAACTCAAGTCATGAAGTCTATTTTATCTTTGTAAATTCATCACATAAATAAAATCAATCACTTGCCCCTATGCTAAAAAATGACTAAAATCGATTTAGCTTGACGGAGTGCAGTGAATAAACTGCTGAGATTGTATTCATCTATCGATGTAGATACAAATACCGTTGAACCTGATGTGGTTAATACCACCGTAGGAATCAAGTTATTTGCGAAAAATTCTCCATACATTTATTTCTAAGCTGATATAGAATCGTTGGCGTATTTTCCTTAAATGGCTTGGTTTGTAATTGCCATTTTAAAGGACATATTTATGAGCCAACAGTCTTCTTTTTCTGCTGATTTATCTCAGCAAATCGCACAACACGAACAAGATGCCAAAGATTTAATCCGTATTTTACCTGCATCGAAAAAAATTTATGTGCAAGGCTCACGTCCCGACATTCAAGTGCCTTTTCGTGAAATCAGTCTAACCGATACACCGACTGGTTTAGGCGGTGAAGCGAACGCACCAATTTTGGTTTATGATACTTCAGGCGTTTATACAGACCCAAATATACAAATTGATTTAAATAAAGGTTTACCTCATGTTCGCCAAGCGTGGATTGATGAGCGTGATGATACTGAACAACTCGATGGCTTAAGCTCGGCATTTGGACGAGAACGACTCAAAGATATACGCACGGCAGAGATTCGTTTTGCCCATATATCCAAGCCAAGACGTGCGAAAACAAATAAAAACGTCACACAAATGCACTATGCCAAACAAGGCATTATTATCCCTGAAATGGAATATATCGCCATTCGTGAAAATCAACGCCAGCAACAAGGCGTGGATATGCGACAACATCAGGGACAAAATTTTGGGGCAAGAAATCTCAAAGCAATCACCCTTGAATTTGTACGATCTGAGGTGGCAGCAGGACGTGCGATTATTCCTTGTAATATCAATCATCCAGAATGTGAGCCGATGATTATTGGGCGGAATTTTTTGGTCAAAATTAATGCCAATATCGGTAATTCAGCACTTGGTTCAAGCATTGACGAAGAAGTGGCAAAAATGACGTGGGCGACGCGTTGGGGTGCCGATCCATTATGGATTTATCGACAGGGAAAAATATTCACGAAACCCGTGAATGGATTATCCGTAATTCACCAGTGCCAATCGGTACAGTACCCATTTATCAAGCCCTTGAAAAAGTCAATGGTATTGCCGAAGACCTGACTTGGGAGATTTTTAAAGATACGCTGATTGAGCAAGCCGAGCAAGGTGTGGATTATTTTACCATTCATGCCGGCGTATTATTGCGTTATGTACCGCTCACCGCTAATCGTTTGACGGGGATTGTCAGCCGTGGTGGTTCGATTATGGCTCAATGGTGCTTGGCTCATCATCAAGAAAATTTCCTTTATACCCATTTTGATGAAATTTGCGAAATCATGAAAGCCTATGATGTGTCATTTAGCTTAGGCGATGGTTTACGTCCTGGTTGTATTCAAGATGCCAATGACGAAGCCCAATTTAGCGAACTGAAAACCTTAGGCGAACTCACCCACCGTGCATGGCAACATGATGTACAAGTGATGATTGAAGGGCCGGGGCATGTGCCGATGCATATAATTAAAGAAAATATGGATTTGCAGCTTGAAGTATGTAGCGAAGCACCGTTTTATACGCTAGGTCCTTTAACTACCGACATTGCCCCTGGTTATGATCATATTACTTCTGCGATTGGTGCAGCGATGATTGGTTGGTATGGCACGGCAATGCTGTGTTATGTCACGCCAAAAGAGCATTTGGGCTTGCCGAATAAAAAAGATGTCAAAGATGGCATTATTACTTATAAAATCGCTGCCCATGCCGCTGACCTTGCCAAAGGGCATCCTGCTGCTCAAGTACGTGATAATGCCTTATCCAAAGCACGTTTTGAATTCCGCTGGGAAGATCAATTCAATTTGAGTTTAGACCCTGACACCGCACGCAGTATGCATGATGAAACCATGCCAAAAGAAGCACACAAGTCTGCCCATTTCTGTTCAATGTGTGGTCCAAAATTTTGTTCGATGAAAATTACCCAAAACGTCAGAGACTACGCCAAAGGCTTAGATATTGAAAAAGGCATGGCTGAAATGAAAGAAAAATTTCATGATGAAGGCAGTAAGCTTTATCATGACGTGTAATATAACGTCAGTTCGGTTTAAAGCATTACATTTTTAAACCGAACTCACGTTGCGTATTATTTCCTTTGGTTATCGAAAATAAAAATCCACCTTAAATCAATAAGATGGATTTTTTCAATATCACAAAATCAATTACATATTTGGATAGTTTGGACCGCCGCCACCTTCTGGCGTCACCCAAGTGATATTTTGTGATGGGTCTTTGATATCACAAGTTTTGCAATGTACGCAGTTGGCAGCATTGATTTGGAAACGCTTGCTACCATCGCCATTATCCACCACTTCATACACCCCTGCTGGGCAGTAGCGTTGTGCTGGCTCATCCCATTTTGGTAAATTCACCGCAATTGGAATTTCAGCATTGGTCAGATGCAAATGTGCTGGCTGATTTTCTTCATGTACAGTGTTGGAAATAAACACTGAAGACAAACGATCAAAGGTGAGTTTGCCATCTGGTTTTGGATAATCAGGCTTAAAGCTCACTGCATCGACGGTTTTAATCGCTGCAAAATCTTCAGTCAAATCACGCAAAGTAAATGGTACTTTAAACATATTTTGATCGATAAAGTTAAACGCACCGCCCATCCACAAGCCAAATTTATGCATCGCAGGACCGAAGTTGCGAGAGCTATGTAATTCTTCTTTTAACCAAGAATTGTTAAACTTATCGGTATAAGCCGTCACTTCTTTAACAAAGTGGTCATCGCCCTCAATCGCACGAGCGACCATTAGCTCACCGCCTTTGGCAACACCTGCTTGGATGGCTTCAAATACCGCATCAGCACAAAGCATACCTGATTTCATGGCGGTATGTGAGCCTTTGATTTTGGCAAAATTCAAGAACCCTGCATCATCACCGATTAGGCAACCACCTGCAAAGGTCAATTTTGGCAAGGCATTAAACCCACCTTTGACGACTGCACGCGCACCATAAGAAATACGTTTACCGCCTTCCAAATACTGTTTAATCAGCGGATGGGTTTTCCAGCGTTGCATTTCCATAAATGGGAACATATGTGGATTTTCGTACGATAAATCAATAATCATACCTAAAGAAACTTGATTATTTTCAGCATGATATATCCACCAACCGCCAGATGAACCTGTTTCAGTCATCGGCCAGCCGGCACCGTGCATCACCAAGCCTTCTTTGTGTTTGGCAGGATCAATTTCCCATAATTCTTTGATACCAATACCATAATGTTGTGGATCGGCATCTTTATCAAGATTGAATTTTTTGATTAAACGTTTGCCTAAATGACCACGGCAACCTTCTGCAAACAAGGTATATTTGGCATGCAACTCATAGCCTGGTGCAAAGTTATGCGTTGGTTCACCATCTTTACCAACACCCATATCGCCAGTTTGAATGCCTTTTACTGTTGTGCCATCTTCATGGTATAAAATTTCCGATGCAGCAAAGCCAGGGAAAATTTGCACTTCTAATTCTTCGGCTTTTTGACCCAACCAACGCACTACATTACCCAGTGATACAATATAGTTGCCATCATTGTGCATGGTTTTTGGTACCATCCAATGTGGGGCTTCTTTGCTGTTGGTGTCTGATAATAAGAAATAGGTTTTGTCTTCTTTGACCGCTACATTTAGCGGTGCACCTTGCTCTTTCCAGTCTGGGAACAGTTCATTCAAGGCACGTGGTTCAAGCACTGCACCCGATAAGATATGTGCACCAACTTCAGAGCCTTTTTCTACCACACACACCGACAGATCTGGCATCTCATGTTGGATTGCCAATTGGCGTAAACGGATGGCTGCCGATAAGCCTGCAGGGCCTGCACCGACAATCACGACATCAAACTCCATCGCTTCTCTTTCGATGTGCTCCATGTAGAACTCCTTTAAATCATCAAAATATGAGTAGGTTTTGAGCGGTAAATGGTTATCTACAAATATACTGTCAGTTTTACCAATCAATAAAAGCCAACAAAAGCATACAACCAAATATTGCATCTTATAAAGTGTTGTAGTATAGATAAAATATTCATTAAAGCCAATTGGCAAAGCAAGGCTTTTTTACTGTCAATTGGGCATAAATAGCGACTATAAAGTCAATTTTTTAGGACCTTCTCTATGCGAAATAATGATGTAACATCAGTAAATCATGATTTTCAAAGCTTAAATCAGGCTTTACAGCAAATCATGCAAAGTCGCAGTATCCCACCACTATAGCAAAAGAAATTAATAAATGGCACAAATCCACATAAAATAGAAGAACAGGGTATCAATACAATCTAAACG
>NZ_JBHFHK010000080.1:0-7927 GCF_041928215.1 Hubeiibacter jixunmingi
TGGCTGTCGCTAAAGCCCTTGATTGTTTCGTATCTCATCTTGTCATTATATCAAAACTTTCGCAAGAGGTCTATTGACTTTGATAATATCGTGATCCCATTTTTCTAATAGGTCAATCTCAGGATGAATTGATAAACTGTACTCATACGCTTCTGTGTTAATCTCAAAACTTGTCGTTTCAATCTTTTTATACTTTGTAATACCCGCTTCTTTAAGTCTATCTTGCACAACTTTGGCAATATGTTTTTTGATTAAGGCATTGGTCGGTGGTATCTCGTCTCTGTCGCTTCTTGTCTGTTCCAAGCTTTTGATTTTGTCTGCCCAGACTTGTAAGGCATTATCTGCAAAGTCTTCCCATATGTCGCTATTACTTTCGCTGATAA
This sequence comes from Hubeiibacter jixunmingi, assembly GCF_041928215.1. Lineage (NCBI taxonomy): Bacteria > Pseudomonadati > Pseudomonadota > Gammaproteobacteria > Moraxellales > Moraxellaceae > Hubeiibacter > Hubeiibacter jixunmingi. Next base: position 384 of record NZ_JBHFHK010000080.1, read on the forward strand.
TGTCACCATCGGGTAAAAATACCACTTCTATTTCAGCATGCAATACCACAAGGTTTAACTCTGTGGCGAAATGTACGATAAGACCGCTGAATTCTTCCATCAATTCTTCTGGTAGGCGGTTAAATGTGAGTAGTGATACTGCAAAGGAGTTGATTTTGCTTTTGTAGTTTGCTAAGTAATTTATTGTGTCATCGTCATAGTATGGTTTGGCTTGACGAGCATATTTTTGTAGTTCTTTGGCAAAAAATTCATAGGCAAGATTCTCGTGTGTTGTTTCAATGCTTCCTATGCTTTCGGTCATTTCCAGTGCATGTTCATAACTTGTTGGTACGCCGTAAGCCTCGTCCCATATCCAGATGCCTTTAAAACTCATAAACTTTTCCTTTGTATCCTATAAATGTATCGTAGGCTATCATAAGTGGAATGCTTGATAAAATCCAATCAAATAATAGCCAACGACTTAAAAATTGAAAAATCAATCTGCTTGATTTTGTTTTAACAATTGTTTGAGATCATATAACGCTTGCAACGCTTGCCGTGGGGTTAGATCATCAATATTCATATCTTGCAATTGCAAAATCACAGGCGATGGCTGTGGTGGTACGTCATCGACCAGTGATACAGGCTCAGCATTAATTGCTTCTTCATCAAATAAATTTGCATTAAATAAATCAGGTTGTTGCTGTGTAGTGGTCGGTTGGTGTTGTTCCAATTGATTGAGCTTTTTCTGTGCTGATTTAATCACACTATTTGGAATACCTGCCAATTTTGCCACTTGTAAACCATGACTTTGACTGGCTGCACCGTGTTGCACTTTATGCAATAATACCAATTGCCCGTTAATCTCTTTGGCAACCACATGATAATTATCCACGCCACTTTCATGCTCAAGCTCGGTCAGCTCAAAATAATGCGTCGCAAACATGGTCAAGCATTTAATGCGTTTTGCCAAATCCAATACGCACGCCCACGCCAAGGATAAGCCATCATAAGTACTGGTGCCACGTCCAACCTCATCCATCAATACCAATGAATCTGCAGTCGCATGATGCAAAATTTGTGCGGTTTCGGTCATTTCCACCATAAAAGTGGATTTGCCCGAAGACAAATCATCAGCCGAACCAATACGGGTAAAAATACGGTCAATCGGGCTTAATACCGCACGTTCCGCAGGCACAAAACTACCACAATGGGCTAATAACACAATCAAAGCCGTCTGCCGCATAAAGGTCGATTTACCACCCATATTCGGACCTGTAATAATCGCTAGGCGATGTTGATGATTGAGCAGTGTATCATTTGGGGTATAAGGCTGACGGCTTAAGCTTTCCACTACTGGATGTCTGCCTTGTTGGATATGAATGCCTTGTTCTTGTTGGAATGTCGGGCGTTTCCAATGACGTAAACGGGCTTGGCTCGCCCAGTTACAATACACATCCAATTGTGCAATGGCTTGGCTCATCTTTTGCAAAGCGTGAATTTCTTGTCCTAGCTCTTTTAATAAACTGTCAAATAAGGCTTTTTCACGTTGCAAAGCACGGCTTTCGCTAGACAAGACTTTATCTTCAAAATTTTTTAGCTCAGGGGTAATATATCGCTCGGCATTTTTCAGTGTTTGACGGCGGATAAAATGGCTTGGGGCGTTTTCCGCTTGTGCTTTTGATAGCTCGATATAATAGCCACTGACACGATTATAGCCAATTTTTAGCGTCGCAATGCCTGTGCGTTCCCGTTCTTGCACTTCCAAATCCAGTAAAAATTGCCCTGCATCATCACGAATACGACGTAATTCATCCAATTCGGCATCAAAACCTTCGGCAATCACCCCACCTTCACGCAATAATACCGGTGGTAATTCTACAATAGCATCAATTAAACGTTGATAAATATGATTAAATTGCCCTAAATGTTCAGCTAATAGGGCGATATCATTTTGATTATCGGCTTTTTCGCTTTGCTGTGCTTGTTGTAATAGCGGTTGCAAAGCGTGCTGTAAAAATGGCAATTGCCCACACGCTTGGCGTAATTGCACCAAATCACGCGGGCGAGCCGTACCCAAAGCCACACGAGAAAGCACCCGTTCAATATCACCAATTTCTTTTAACACCAAACGCAACGGCTCTTCATGAAAGCCATCGTATAGACTTTGCACACTATTTAGACGTAAAGCCAAAGCTTGATGATTGCGAATAGGTTGAGTAAGTTGGCGTGCCAATAGGCGAGAACCCATTGCGGTTTTACAGCCATCGAGCAATTGAAATAATGATGTACCATGTTCAAATAATGGCTCAATAATTTCCAAATTACGTCGAGTGGTTGGGTCTAGGGCAATAAATTGGTCGCTTTGTTCTAAGGTAATGCTGGTGAGATGGGCGAGAGTGGTTTTTTGTGTTTCACGGGCATAATGAATCAGGGCAGCTGCCGCCGCTTGTGCCAAAGGCAAATCATCAATAGCAAAGGCGGTCAGCGATGCCACGCCAAATTGTTGGCACAAGGTGTCATAGGCATTTTTAAGGTTAAAATCCACATTTGGGCGACTGGTAATGGCACAATTGACGTGCTGTTTTAGAAAATCAATTAAGTTTTTATCAATCAAATCTTCATCAAGCAAAATTTCATTTGGGGCAATGCGTGCCAAATCCAACGCCAATTGCTCCAAAGAAAAGGCTTGCTGTTGCACGCGAAAACGTCCTGCACTCAAGTCCAAAATCGCAATTGCCATTTGTTGTTGTTTGAGTACAATCGCCACTAAATGCACATTTTGTTCACGGCTGAGTAAGGCATCATCGGTCAGTGTTCCAGGGGTCAGCACACGCACCACTTGACGTTCAACAGGGGCTTTACCTGTGACTTCGCCGACTTGCTCGCAGATGGCAACGGTTTGCCCAGCCTTGACTAATTTTGCCAAATAACCTTCGGCAGAATGATAAGGCACACCTGCCATCGGAATCGGTTCACCATCATTTTTGCCACGTTGCGTTAGGGTAATCCCGAGAATTTGACTGGCAAGTTTGGCATCTTCAAAAAATAATTCATAAAAATCCCCCATACGATAAAATAATAAGGCGTGTTGATATTGCTGTTTGACTTGCAAATATTGACGCATCATCGGGGTATATTGTGAAAAATCTTTTGTATCAGTCATGACAAAACCTAAAAATTAAAATATATAAAAACAAAAAATTATTTTGCAAAATAGTGTTGATTTACATCTTGCAAAGGTTGCGATAAGTTTTGTGGATGCTTTGGCATCACGCCTGCATAACGCTGATAGAGTTCTGCCAAATCTTGATCAATATCGCCTGTTGGATAAAATGGGGCTAAAAACTGCACTTCTTTGCGTGCATAATCCATCGCCACAGGCAAAATTGGCACGTTTGCACCCAGTGCAATATAATAAAAACCGGTTTTCCATGCTTTGGTATATTTACGTGTGCCTTCTGCTGCCAAACCTAAAAATAGCTTATCTTCGTGTTTAAAACGGTCAATACTGGCTTGTAGTGTCGAACCTTTTTTCTCACGGTCGATGGCAATTACACCTGCCCATTTTAAAAATTGAGCCAAAACAGGCACTTGAAATAATTGTTTTTTACCCATCAATTTAATGTCAGCATCTAGGGCAAGTAGTGTAGGAATAGCATATACGCCGTCAATATTAGAAGTATGCGGTGCTGCGAGAATCACTGCCTTAGGAATATTTGGAATATCGCCTACAATTTTCCAGCCACTGCGATTTAAAAAGTTTTGGGCAAGTTTGGCAATCCACGTACCGCCACGGCGTGGCACTTTTTCGCCTAATTGTTGTGCGGTCAAAATAGGTAAATCTTTCATGACATATTATCCTAAGTTCATCATTCATTTGCTATTGCATATATGATAGATTTTTTTCACATGAATCACCATAGTAAAAAGAGGACAATTGTATATAAAAGCGGGCTTTAGCTTAAAATTTAACTCATTGAAGTGTGAGAGATATTGATGATGATTTTAAAGATAGCTTGATCTATGGATAGATAAAGTCGCAGCACTGAAAAATATATTTTTCCTTAAATTTTATAAAGTAAATCAGTCACTTTGTGGTTTTTAATCTTGAAGCATGAGTAAAGCAGTACACACAGCCATAAAAAATTAAATTAAAATGTTTAGTAACAATGAGAAATGTGTTGATTAAAAAGAATAAATGGAAAAATTTGGTTTTTCGATACAAAAATTAAATATCGTGATAAAATATGAATGAAGTAGAAAAGCAATAATTAATTATAATAAATAATATGGTGGGGGCGGAGAGACTCGAACTCTCACGGATCGCTCCGCTGGAACCTAAATCCAGTGCGTCTACCAATTTCGCCACGCCCCCTTTGGTGATGCGTATATTAGCAAGCAAATATGACTTTGCCAAGTGTTTTTTTTATAAAATGTTTCGACTGTTGTTTTTATGTGCGATGAGCTTGTCATTTTTGTTTTTTATTCAGAATACAAAAGCGATAGTTTCTGCATCAATTTTTTTCAAGAAGCAGAGCGTCTGATGGCAACAGATGGTCTGCTATCTCATAGGGTGATTTTTTACTTATTTTATGTGATTGTTTTTATTTAGTATTTAGGTATGCAATCACTATTATTTAGATAATTTATTTTTGTTTAAAAATCATTTTTTGCTGTTATACTGGACTGACCGAATCACCGAATTTAAAGGAAAAGGCGATGACACAACGTATCCAAAAAGGCAGTTTCGCGATTGACAAAACCTTATATGATTTTATTGAGCAAGAAGCTCTACCTGTTGCCAAGTTAGACAGCGAAAGCTTTTGGGCGAATTTTGAAAAGATTGTCAAAGATTTGACCCCAAAAAATCAAGCCTTATTGGCGAAACGTGATGATATCCAAGCCAAAATCGATCAATGGCATCGTGATAACAGTTTTGACCTAGAAAAATATAAAGCTTTTTTAACCGAAATTGGCTACCTTGTGCCCGAAGTAGCCGATTTTAAAATCAGTACTGAAAATGTTGATGATGAAATTGCGGTATTGGCAGGGGCTCAATTGGTTGTGCCTGTGCGTAATGCCCGTTATTGCTTGAATGCTGCCAATGCCCGTTGGGGTTCATTGTACGACGCATTGTACGGCTTTGACGTAATTCCAGAAACAGACGGTGCAGAAAAAGGTAAAGGCTATAATCCAAAACGTGGCGAAAAAGTCATTGCATTTGCCAAGAATTTCTTGGATGAAACGTTTGCATTGACCGAAGGCTCGCATGCTGATGTAGAACAATACAGCATTAAAGACAATGCTTTACAAGCTAAAATCGGTGACAAAACGGTTGGTCTAAAAAATCCAGCGCAATTGGTCGGACTCAATGGTGAAGCCAATCAACCAACTGAAATTGTACTCAAAAATAATGGCTTACATGCAATTATTGAGATTGATGCCACTAGCCCAATCGGTCAAGCGGATAAAGCAAGCGTAAAAGATGTGGTATTAGAAGCAGCGGTAACCACAATTCAGGATTTGGAAGACTCAGTGGCTGCGGTTGATGCAGAAGAGAAAGTCGAAGGCTATCGCAACTGGCTTGGTTTGATGAAAGGTGACTTGCAAGAAAAGCTAGAAAAAAACGGTAAAACCATTACGCGTAGCCTAAGCCAAGACCGTGAATATACCGCCTTGAATGGTGAAAAAGCCCATTTGCATGGTCGTTCATTGATGTTATTGCGTAACGTCGGACATTTGATGACCAATCCGGCGATTTTGGTAGATGGCAAAGAAATCTTTGAAGGCATGATGGATGCCATGATCACGCCATTATTGTCGATTGTAGATTTGCGTGGCGAAAATACTTTGCGTAACTCTCGCAAAGGTTCAATGTATATCGTGAAGCCAAAAATGCATGGTCCTGAAGAGGTAGCATTTGCGGTAGAGCTATTTGAGCGAGTTGAGCAAGCCTTAGGTCTGCCAGCGAAAAGCTTAAAAGTGGGTATTATGGATGAAGAACGCCGTACTTCTGCCAATTTGAAAAACTGTATTGCTGCTGCCAAAGAGCGTGTGATTTTTATTAATACCGGCTTTATGGATCGTACAGGTGATGAAATTCATACCTTTATGGAAGCGGGTGCATTTGTGCGTAAAGGCGAAATCAAAGCACAAAAATGGTTTGATGCCTATGAAAATCGTAACGTGATGATTGGTTTACAGACTGGTCTATTGGGTAAAGCACAAATCGGTAAAGGCATGTGGCCAAAACCAGATATGTTGCTGGATATGTACAAAACCAAAATCGAGCATCCGAAAGCTGGTGCAAGCTGTGCTTGGGTGCCATCGCCATCGGGTGCGGTGATTCATGCTATTCACTATCATCAATGCAATGTTGCTGAACGCCAACAGCAATTACTAACTAGTGAAATGCGTAGTCTAGATGATTTATTAACACCGCCATTGGCTACAGAGACCAACTGGACTGCGGAAGAAATCACCAAAGAGCTTGAAAACAACTGTCAAGGTATTTTGGGTTATGTGGTGCGTTGGGTAGATTTGGGTGTGGGCTGTTCAAAAGTACCAGATATTAATGATGTAGGCTTGATGGAAGACCGTGCGACTTTGCGTATTTCTTCACAGCACGTTGCCAATTGGTTACGTCATGGTATTGTGAGCCAAGAGCAAGTGGAAGAAGTGCTGAAACGTATGGCAAAAGTGGTCGATGGGCAAAATGCTGACGATCCATTATATACACCTATGGCACCGAATTTTGATGGTATTGCATTCCAAGCGGCGTCTGATTTGATCTTTAAAGGTGTGGCACAGCCATCAGGTTATACTGAGCCGTTATTGCACGCAGCACGTTTGAAATTAAAAGGCTATCAAGGCGATTAATCGTTTTTAATCAAATCGATAATCTAAAAAAAGCATAATATTTTCGGATATTATGCTTTTCTTACTCTGTTGAAATGATTATTCTATTTTTTTGATACAAAGATAAGGATATAAGCTTAATAAACTAGTCATAATAATACATAAATGGGCATATAAGTAATGTGGGTCATTCATTGATATCATTACACCAATCAAAGAAAATCCAACGGTTGCACCAAGGTAAGTCGCCATACGAGAGATGGCACTTGCATTAGCAATTTGTTCAATTTCTATATTGCGGTAAGCGTCTGACATAGATAAAATGGTTAAATGCCAAGAGAAAATCCTCTTATAAATGCAGCAATAGCCATTATATATTGATAGTAATTTAATGAGAATAATTTTAGCATAAAAATGCTAGAAAAAGCACTCAAAATAATACATAAATAGATGACTTTATTTTGGCTATAATTTTGAATAAGAGGAATCATCATTTTTCTTCCAATCAGTGTACCTATACCATGTATAGCTATGATTAAACTAGATAAAATAAAGCTATAATTCATTATGTTAAGGAAATATATTGGATATAACACTAGTCCTGAATAATAGACCTCTTGCGAAAGCTTTGATATAATGACAAGATGAGATACGAAACAATCAAGGGCTTTAGCGACAGCCAATTTAAACGCTTAACAGGTATA
>NZ_JBHFHK010000081.1:0-7902 GCF_041928215.1 Hubeiibacter jixunmingi
TGGGCATCAGTAAGTGTTAGTCTATTCATATAATCAGAATAACTGATTTTCTTTGTATGTCAACACACCCTAATATAGAAAATAATAATAGCACTTTGCCATTAGAGAAACGTTGTACCAACAATGCGCCCAGTACTGCACCAATCAAAGCAGCAATCACACCGAAACTGGTGATATAAATACCAATATCTTGTATTGTCAGACCCATATCAATCATCATTGGCTTACTCATAATATTAAATAAGCCATCCGCTAATTTATAAGTTACTAATACCATCAGCCATGCGATAAGCAGTTTACTTTGTAGTAAATAACCATAGCTTTGTTTGATTTTTTTTATAAATACTTTTAGATTAATTTTTTTATTTTCTTTTAAAGTGGTATTATGAGACTGATGATGAAAATCTGGTTCTTTATAGAAGTAAATCATAATACAGTTTAATAAAACTGAAATACTGAGATATATAAATGTCATTTGCCATGAAATAATACCTATAAAATATAATACCGCTCCACCACCTAATAAATAGCCCAAGCGTGAGCCTGTCACCTGAAGCATATTACCCCAATGTTGTTGATTATTTTTTAAAATATTTACCGCCAGACCATCCGTTGCAATATCTTGCGTAGCACAACATAAATTGAGTAAAAATAATCCTACAAACAACAGCCATAAAATATGACTTTGTGTTGCCATCTCGATTGGCACAAAACTGATACCGACCAAAAGCACACAGATCAAAAACTGCAGTGGCAAAATCCAACTGCGATAATGTCCATGCAATGCACTTTTATGACGATCAACCAATGGTGACCACAAAAACTTAATCGCCCAAGGTAGCATCAACAAACCCGATAAACCTATCTGAACCAAAGACACACCATAATGACGTAACAATGTAGGCAGTGCTTGCGTCATAAACCCTGACGGCAAGCCTTGTGCCAAATATAATGACAGTAACATCGGCAAATAATAAGGCGTTTGCTGACTAAAATGGCGATGTTGTGATGAATGTTCGACTGTCATAAAATGGTCATATCAATCTGATTTACTGGCATGAGTTTAACAGAACAAAGTGATGCTGTGTAAAGCCATTTTAGTTTACAAAAAGTACAAAAAAGCTATACGCACGTATAAATTTATGTTATAAAAAAACGATGTGTTATGCGAACAGTTTTTAGCTTATATCAGCGTATGCATAACATTTAAACACAACAATTTTGATTGAGGCGTATGTGATGAATATACAACCTTGGCATTGGTTTATCTTCGGGCTTGCCCTGATGGTAATGGAAATTTTTATCCCGAGTTTTACAATATTTTGGTTTGGCTTAGCTGCGATATTGGTGAGTGTTTTATTACTGATCATAAGCAGTATGGCATTGACTACACAAATTATTATATGGGCCATTCTTTCTGTCATCTTGGCGATATTATGGTTCAAATTAATCAAGCCACGCTTTAAAGATCGTACTCAGGCAGGCTTGGCACACGTGAAAATACAATCGGTCAAGTAGGCATGGTTATTGCCCAAATTCCTGAACATAATGAAGTGATTGTACGTTTTCCAATGCCTATTATGGGAACAGATGAATGGACGTGTCGCTGTTTAGAACCTATTCATATTGGTGATCGTAGTATCGTGGTCGATATTTTGGGAAATCAATTGGTCGTAAAACCTTATTAGATTTGATATTAAGTTTGATATTTAATATCTTGATGCCATTGAAGTAAAAATGAATGTTGTAGTGATATATTTGGAGAAATAAAGATGAGTTTTACAGTTATATTTGCAGTTTTAGTTGTAATCGCTGTATATAGTTCGGTGGTATTAGTGCCACAAGGCTATAAACATATTGTTCAACGTCTTGGTAAATATCATGCAACGTTAAGACCAGGGATTAATATTATTATTCCTTTTATGGACAAAGTAGCATATAAAATCACGACCAAAGATATCGTCTTGGATGTACCTTCACAAGAAGTGATTACCCGAGATAATGCCGTGTTGTTAATGAACGCAGTAGCTTATATTAACATCACCACACCCGAAAAAGCAGTCTATGGTATCGAAGACTATACATGGGCAATCCAAAATTTGGTACAAACGTCTTTACGTTCGATTGTTGGTGAAATGAATTTAGATGATGCTTTATCTTCTCGTGATCATATCAAAGCACATCTAAAAAATGCGATCTCTGATGACATTGCTGACTGGGGAATCACCTTAAAAACTGTAGAAATTCAAGACATTAAACCATCAATTACTATGCAATCTGCAATGGAAGCACAAGCTGCGACAGAGCGTCAACGTCGTGCTACAGTGACACGTGCAGACGGTGAAAAGCAAGCAGCGATCTTAGAAGCAGAAGGTCGTCTTGAAGCATCTCGTCGTGATGCAGAAGCACAAGTGGTCTTGGCACAAGCATCTCAACAAGCTATCAGCATGGTCAGTGCCACAGTGGGTGATAAAGAGATTCCTTTGGCTTATTTGCTTGGTGAGCAATATGTTAAAGCGATGCAGGATATGGCAAAGTCAAACAATGCAAAAACTGTGGTATTGCCTGCCGATGTCTTAAATACGATCCGTGGTGTCATGGGGCAGAAATAAATCAGCGATGTTTATGACAAATATAAATGCCCTAATCATGATAACATGTTAGGGTATTTAACGTGAGTTCGGGATAAACTAAGATATAATCATTTGATTTTAAAAGTAAATTTAATTCATCTGTAGGGTGCGTCTTACGCACCTTTCAGAAAACGGCATCTTGCGAAGCTTTAATCGCTTCTCAGGTGCGTCTTGCGAAACAATGTTTCTCACACCCTACTTTTTAGAAATCATATAATTACAATAAAAATATGCCTTTTTAAACCGAACTCACGTTATTTATGATTCTTGAATTCAAACTAAAAAATAGCTGCTGGCTTTGCTATCAAATTAATCAAGTCAAACTTTGCAATAAATGCGTCAATAACTTATCCACGATATCAATGCGTTCATCATGTTGTTCGACACTTTGGGTTAATTTCAAACGTTGTCCGCCTTCCATCCGATAATGATTTGGATGGGTTTGAATTAATTTAATAATGGTCATGGCTTGTACTGGCGTATCAGGTAAAAATTCCATCGAGCCACCAAAACGACTAAAATCAATCTTAGAAATCTCCAGACGTTCGGCTTTTAAACGGATTTGATGTACCGCAAATAAATGTTTCACTTCCGCAGGCAATACGCCAAAACGGTCAATCAATTCTATACGAATATTTTCCAATTTTTGACTATCTACCGCATTACTAATGCGTTTATAAAACATTAAACGTTGATGCACATCGCCCAAATAATCATCAGGAATGCGAGCAGGCAGATGCAAGTTAATATCGGCTGTTAAATTTAATGGTGCATCAAAATTTGGCGATTTGCCTTTTTGCACCGCTTTCGTGGCTTTTTCCAACATTTCCATGTACAAACTATAGCCGATACTTTGCATACTACCACTTTGCTGTTCGCCTAACAGTTCCCCTGCTCCACGAATTTCCAAATCTTCTGTGGCAAGCACAAAACCAGCCCCCAAAGTATTGGCACGTTGAATGGCATCAAGGCGTTTTTCCGCATCGCCTTTGAGATATTTTACCGATGGCACTAACAAATAAGCATAGGCTTGATGGTGCGAACGCCCAACACGTCCACGCAATTGATGCAATTGTGCCAAGCCCAATTTGTCCGCACGCTCAATGATAATGGTATTGGCATTCGGCACATCAATACCTGTTTCGACAATGGTTGAACACACTAACACATTGTAATGCTTATGATAAAATTCTTGCATGACGTGTTCAAGTTCTTTTTCTCGCATCTGCCCGTGAGCGACTGCCACCCGTGCTTCAGGCAATAATACTCGCAAATTTTCCGCGGTACGCTCAATGGTTTCCACTTCATTATGCAAGAAATACACTTGCCCACCACGCAATAATTCACGCAAAATCGCTTCTTTAATTATCGCTTCTGTTTGGTCTAACACAAAAGTTTTCACTGCCAAACGACGTGCAGGCGGAGTAGCAATAATCGACAAATCACGCATACCCGAAAATGCCATATTTAGCGTTCGTGGGATTGGCGTTGCGGTGAGCGTCAGCATATCGACATCGGCACGCATGGCTTTAATGCGTTCTTTATCACGCACGCCAAAACGGTGTTCTTCATCGACAATCATCAAGCCCAAATCGGCAAATTGCACACTTTCTTGCAAAATTTTATGCGTACCAATCACAATATCCACTTTGCCATCGGCAATATCGGCAATGGTTTTTTGATGACTTTTATTGCTACCAAAACGCGATAACACTTCAACACGAATGGCGGTATTAGCAAAACGGTCTTTAAAACTTTCATAATGTTGTTGAGCGAGCAACGTGGTCGGCACAAGCACCGCCACTTGTTTACCATTTTGAGCGGCTAAAAATGCAGCACGCATCGCCACTTCGGTTTTACCAAAACCCACATCACCGCACACCAAACGATCCATCGGGCGTGCTTGTTGCATATCGTGTAGCGTAGCAAGAATGGCATTTTGTTGGTCAAGCGTTTCTTCATAAGCAAAACCGCTAACAAATTGATGATATGCCAATTCGTCCAATTCAAAAGCAAATCCAGGTTTGGCTTGGCGGCGTGCTTGAATATGCAATAATTCTGCTGCCACGTCATGAATTTGTTCTAATGCTTTGCGTTTGGCTTTATTCCATTGATCTGTACCCAATTTATGTAACGGGGCTAAATCGGGATCACCACCGCTAAAACGGCTAATCAAATGCAAATTAGTGACAGGCACATAAACTTTGGCATCATCGGCATAATTCAGCTGTAAAAATTCATGAATTTGTTCATCAATCTCAAGACTAATTAAACCTGCATAACGCCCCACACCATAATCAATATGCACAACTGGTGCACCAATCGACAATTCAGTTAAACTACGAACTAAAAATTCTTCGGAAACTTCTTTTTGTTGTTTACGACGACGTTGAATAATCCGTTGTTCATACAATTGATTTTCGGTAATAATGGCAATTTGTTTCGGTAAATATAAACCACGTTCCAAAGGAGCATGGGTAATGGCAATATTATTTTTTGATTTATTTTCGATAAAATTTTTGAGAAAATCTTGATAACTATCAACCACAGTGAGATTATTTAATTTGAGATTATCTTTTAATGTTTCTCTACGCCCTGCACTTTCTGCCACCAATAATATTGGTTGGCGTTGTTCGTCGATAAACTGTTGTAATTTTTCAAAAGGATTATCCAATTTATGTTCTACAGGTAATTGCGGTGGGCTTTGTATTACCACATTCACCACACCTGCTTTAGAATCAAATGCTTTATCGCTAACAATCAAACGTGGATGTTGATTAAAACGCTGTAATAATTGCTGTTCTGCAATAAATAATAATTCAGGTTTTAAAATCGGCACGTCAATATCATGGCTACGGTCATCATAACGGCGTTCAACTTCTTGCCAAAAATGTTGAATATGCTCATTTAAACTTGGCTTGTGAATAATCAAACTATCCAAAGGTAGATAATCTAAAAAGCTACTTTGTTGCATTTGTTCAGGGCTAAAGAACAGTGGAAAATAATATTCAAGCCCAGTACTGGCAATACCGTCCATCACATCTTGATAAATTGGATTACGTTTTGGATTGGCATTGGCAAACACTTCGCCATAACGGTCACGGAATACGCTACGAGATTCGTGCAATGGAAATTCTTTGGCAGATAAGATTTTGAATTCTTGGATTTTTTCGGTGGTGCGTTGGGTTTCTGGGTCAAAAAAGCGTAAGCTTTCCACTTCATCATCAAACAGGTCAATACGCACAGGTTGATTTTGTCCTGATGCAAAAATATCCATCAAGCTACCACGAATGGCAAATTCACCATGTTCAAACACGGTATCGACCAGACGATAGCCAGCGGTGATTAATTTTTCACGTTGTTGTTTGACATCAAATTTTTCGCCTTGTTTGATATTAAAATGCTGTCCGAGCAACCAACTGGCAGGGGCAACACGTTGTGCTAATGTCGCTGCGGTGATTAAAATCACACCTGTTTTGGGTAAATTGCTTAATAATGCCAAGCGTTCGGAAATAATATCTTGATGCGGTGATAGGCGGTCGTAAGGCAAAGTTTCCCAATCTGGGAAAACCTGTGGTTCGATGCCATAAAAATGTAATTCGGCTTCGAGTTGTGCTAAGTGATTGGAATGATTGGCAATCACCAGCATCAATTGTGGCTGTTGTTGTTGAATTTCCGCCAAAATTAGGCTTGCTGCTGAACCTTGTAAATTGCCCAACCAACGGCGTTCGCCTTTTTTTAAACGGCTTAAATCAAGTTCGGCAATGGTATCTTGGAAAAACATGGCATCTTCAACACAACTTAAATGATTGGCTTAATAATAGGGCTTTTGTGCTGATTTTCAAGCGGTTTTTGCTTACTTAGTGTTCATTGTTTCATTTAAAATTCTCGTTAAATTATCTTTCCAAACAATACTTTGATTTTCAAAACAGAAAAAAATTAAATACTTGGTAAATATTTATTTCTTAAAGCTTTTTATAGCAACATTATTTTTGAAAAATTTAAAAAAATCTTCATTCTCAAAGAATGGGCATTGAATACCATTAAAAATATTTGCATCAAAATCTTTTGCTGTTTTCATCAAAATAATATCCTTTTCTTGATTGATTAATTGAGCTGTGTTTTCTATAGTTTTGTAATCATCTCTTATACAAAGAGTAAAAATTTCAGAACTAGAGAAATTATAAATTGCCTTTCCAGAATAAACTATAAGAAAATTCAAATATAAATCTTGGTAATCTGTACTCTTACCTGACAATAATAAACATTTGTCGCCAATATCAAAACTTCCCATAGAATGCCAATGAATCTTTTCATCAGTATTGGGTAACCACGTATCATTTTTACCATGCTTAGCTCTAATAGAAATAAATTTTATACCACTAATATCTAAAACGGATGCTTTATTATAATAAAAATATTGATACTTATCTTTAATTAATGATAGTACGCTTGTTGGATTATTTTCTAGGATAACATCACTAATGTCTTCATCAGCACAATCAAGTGCCATATTTTACAGTGATAATGAAATATTCGATTCGATATCATTTGTAAAATTATAAGAAATATAATTTTGAACCAAAGTATCATATTCAAATGGAAAAAATGATTCTCCATATGAGCTTATATCAAATTTACACATTTTCTCTCCTAATTTTTAACTTCCACCCAAAGATGATTTAATTCATGCGAATTTTCATTCAGGGTCGAATAAACAGATAATTTCAAAATTAATAATTTAAATTAATTTCAAAGTATTGACTATTTATTCCATCAGATAATCTAAGTGAATATATCTTTGAAAAATATAAAAATCCATTATCTAATCTATTTAAGACTCCGGATAGCTCAGCATCGTAATCAGCATAGGCAAATATACCTGTCATAATGCCAAATTTTTCATCATTTATTTCAACAATTTCCCCTACTTCTATAGGTAAAATTATTTCAGGAAAATTTCTATTTTTGGAAGATAGATAACACGTCATGCCATAACCCACTCTGTAGTAAAATTTTGCAAACACTAAGTATTCGCTAGAGAAGATAGCATTATCATTATTAACAATGGTCTCTAAAGATATTTTCCTCATATATTCACCTATTTAAAATATTTTATTGTCCTATAAATCAATTTTTAAATTAATCCATCTAAAAATCATATTTATTTTTATCCAGCACACCAATAATATATAGACCTCTTGCGAAAGTTTTGATATAATGACAAGATGAGATACGAAACAATCAAGGGCTTTAGCGACAGCCAATT
>NZ_JBHFHK010000082.1:0-7058 GCF_041928215.1 Hubeiibacter jixunmingi
GAGAATGAAATTAGTGGCAGGATTTATAAATTGGCAAGTTAATCGCTAAATTTACATTTTCGAAAGAGGTCTATTATTTCAAGCCTTTATTTTTAAAGCGACTTGGAAAAAGGTCACCATCAGCAATAGTGAATTAACCACAGATATCAGTGTCTTACGATTCACTTGGATTGGTTTTAGTAATAATATTCTGCGTATTTTATCTTTGGGTTTACTACAGCCGTGGTGTGCAGTGCGTATGTATCGTTATAAACTTGAATCGTTGTCGGTGAATTTTTTGGATAATCCAGATACACTGCAAAATCAATTACAGAATGATCCAAATGCACTGGCTGAAGAAATTAGTGATATTTTTGATTTTGATATTTCTTTGTAAAAGTAACGCTATTTCTAACTTAAAAATTAACTTATTGATTTTATTAACCCCTCTTTGCGAAGTATACTTCTCATCCCCTTTAAGAAGGGGGAGTCAGAGGGGGTGTTGAGAATGGTGTAAAATTAAATGTCGTTTATATGGTTGAAAAGGGTAGATTCATCATGCAAAGATTAACAGTAAATTATTATGATGGGCGTTCTAATGTGCCTTTTTCAGCCCTGCTTATGCCCAGCAATGATGGGCTGGTTGTAGAATATAACGGACAACGTAAACATTATTTAAAAAAGCAATTGCATTTTATTGGTGGCGTGGCTCGGGTATTGCCAGCGATAGAATTGCCTGATGATGCACGAATAGAGTTTTTATCGCAAGATATTCCTGATTGGGTCAATGCTTTTCAACGCAAATTTTATCATCTGCCGAATCTGATAGAAAAGCGTTGGGCGTTTGTGTTTTTGGCATTTTGCTTTACCTTAGGTGTGATTTTTTCTGTGATCAAATGGGGCATGCCTGCGGTTGCTAAACAAGTGGCTTTTGCCTTACCTGAAGACAGTTTGGTGACGATTGGCGATCAAGCACAAGAGTTTATCATTCAACAAACTGGCGAAAGTGAGCTAGGCGTTTATCGTAGGCAAGGTATTATCGAGCTTTATCAAAAGCATGTACCGAATACGCCTAAGGTCAATATCATCTTTCGCAAAGGCGGTGAGATGGGTGCAAATGCTTTAGCGATTCCCAATAATAGTATTATCGTCACAGATGAACTGGTGAAATTGGCTGAAAATGACCAAGAAATTTTGGCAGTACTTGCCCATGAGCATGGGCATTTGGTCGAACGACACAGCCTGCAACAAGCATTGCGAGCGTTGGGCGTGAGTGCAATCTATGTGGCGATTACGGGTGATGCCAGTGATTTATTTGGCTCAATCCCTTTGGCATTGGTATCAGCACAATATTCACAAGAGTTTGAATTCCAAGCAGATCATCACGCAGCAGAAATTCTACAAAGCCAAAATATTCCTCCACAACATTTGGCGAATTTTTTATTGCGTTTAGAGCAAGATGTGACAGCAGATCAGACTAAGCCATCTGTACTAGAAGGAGCATTTGAGCGTGCGTTCGGGTCTCATCCTGAGACATTAAAACGTGTAGAAGCAATACAGCAATTCCAAGCCAATCCGTAGCCTGTGATACACACAGCTATTTCATCAAGGTATCTGCTTTGATTTGACCCCATCCAAATGTCGCAGTATCGATAAAATCTTGTTATACTAAGTTTTATTTGCTTGTGTTAGGTAGTGTTATGTCCAAACCGTATTTAATCGCGCCATCTATTCTTTCTGCTGACTTTGCTCGTTTAGGCGAAGATGTGGAAAAAGTACTCAATGCTGGTGCGGATGTGGTGCATTTTGATGTGATGGACAATCACTATGTACCTAATCTCACCTTTGGTGCTGGTGTATGTAAGGCACTCAAAAATTATGGGATTACTGCACCGATTGATGTGCATTTGATGGTATCGCCAGTAGATCGTATTATCGGTGATTTCTTGGAAGCAGGTGCAGATATTATCACTTTTCATCCAGAAGCATCACAGCATATTGACCGCTCGCTACAATTGATTAAGTCAGGCGGAGCAAAAGCAGGCTTGGTATTCAATCCAGCTACACCATTGCATTATTTGGATTATGTTTGGGATAAAGTGGATCAGGTGCTATTGATGAGCGTAAACCCTGGTTTTGGTGGACAAAAAATTATTCCAACCACTTTGGACAAATTACGCCAAGCTAGAGCGATGATTGATGCCACAGGTCGTGATATTCGTTTAGAAGTCGATGGTGGCGTAACATCACAAAATATCCGTGAGATTGCCGAAGCAGGAGCGGATATGTTTGTGGCGGGTTCGGCGATTTTTAGTAAGCCTGATTATCAAGCGGTGATTGATGAGATGCGTGCGGAATTGGCAAAAGTAGGCAGCCAAACGGCTTAATTCAATTCATTTATATTTTACCCTCCCCTAACCCCTCCCTGAGGTAGGGGAATGACATAAATAGGATAAAAGTAATGTCAATTAAATCTGATCGTTGGATTCGTGAAATGAGTGAGCAACATGGCATGATTGAGCCATTTGCAGCACAGCAAGTCCGTGTCAATGAACATGGTGAAAAGATTGTATCGTACGGCGTATCGAGCTATGGCTATGACGTACGTTGTGCAAGAGAATTTAAAGTTTTCACCAATGTGCATTCTGCGATTGTGGATCCGAAAAATTTTGATGAACGTAGTTTTATTGATATCGTTGGTGATGAATGTATTATTCCACCAAACTCATTCGCCTTGGCACGCACGGTAGAATATTTCCGTATTCCGCGTAATGTATTGACTGTATGCTTGGGTAAATCGACTTATGCACGTTGTGGGATTATCGTCAATGTCACGCCTTTAGAACCTGAATGGGAAGGGCATGTGACTTTAGAATTTTCCAATACTACCAACCTTCCAGCACGTATTTATGCAGGTGAAGGCGTAGCACAAATGCTATTCTTTGAAAGCGATGAAGTGTGTGAAACATCTTATAAAGATCGTGGTGGGAAATACCAAGGTCAGACGGGCGTAACGCTGCCAAAAGCATAATAGATAGTGATAAATAAAAAACAGGTCAGCAATACTGACCTGTTTTTTTTGGTGTAAAGATAATTATTGACTTGCTGATGCAGGAGCAGTAACTGCTACTGATGAGCCATCAAGAATATATACTTCTACACGACGACCTTCTTGGTCTTTACCAACCGCACCAACGGTTTCTTTTGGCTTAACCAATTCGATTTGTGTCGCAGGAACACCATTTTTCACTAAGAATGCTTTAACCGCTTCAGCACGTTTTTTAGATAATGCTTTGTTGGCAGCAGCATTACCTGTACTGTCTGTATAACCGCTTACACCCAACTTTTTACCTTGTTTTGCAGCAGCCAAGATAACTTCAGCTTTGTTCAATGCATCTGGTGCGACATCAGCTTTTGCTGTAGCAAAGTAGAAGTTTAAGCGACCATTTTCAAACATCACAGACGGCTCGGTCGAAGAAATCGTTGCTGTAGGTGCTGAGCTGACTGCATCGCTTGCTGCGACATTTGGTGCAGACATGTTGTCTAGCATTACATCATAATTTGGTGCTAAAACTTTGATACCTGCCATTAGTTTGTTGGCATCATCTGGATTTGGTGCAGAAACCATAATGTGATTGCCATCTAATTTAAACATTGCACTTGGAACTGATTTAACCAATGCCAAGATTTCTGGCAATTTATCCATAAATGGTAAATTTACATCATACGCAGGATCTACATTGACATTAAATGCTTGGGCAGCATTTGCACCAAAGACATTCGTGAAAGCTGCCATCAATTTGTCTTTCAGACCCACGTCACCAACATTTGCCATGGCACCTGCTAATAAATTGCCTTGGGCATCGGTAGCAAAGTTAAGCGTTGGTGCCATCAGACTGGTTACAGTGCTAGATGCCACAGCAGAAACCGCTGCAGGTGCATTAGTGGTATTGGTAGGTTGAGTGTTCTTGCACGATTTCATGAGAAACATTGCCAAACCACCAGCAACCAAAAACCCTGCGATCGGCAATAGCACTTTCATAAAACCACCAGTCTCTTCAGGTTGTGCTGTCGTGGTGCTGGTATTGTGATGCGGTGTCGCAGCTGAAACGGTTTGAGCTGTAGCTGTAGGTGTCGTCGCATGTGTAGTTGCATGTGTCGCAGCACTCACACCACCCAAACCTAATGCACCTAAGATACTCACAGGGATGAAACTATATGCCCATGTAGGAATAAAGTTTACCGTATCGCCTAAATGACTACTTAAATAAGTCGGCAATGCTGTAGAGCCGGCAAGTTTTAGGAGTTCATTGTAGGCTAAAGGTGCGGCACGTGTTGCCAAAGACTGCGTTTCTTGTTCAGTCAAACTATAATGTTTAGCCAACTCTTGCGTCATTTGGCTACGATGAGTAAGCTCTGGCAATAAGCGATCAAAGAAACTATGATCATCTGGATTAACAGGTGTATTGGCAAAACCACTGTACACATCACGGTCTGCAAGACGCGCGATGATGATTGCATAGATTTTTTCCAAAAGAGATGTACGATTGCCGTCTTGGTCTGTTGTATTGTTCAACACCACTGGGCTGACGGTGCGTGTGAGATGTTCGATAATATTGCTGTTCATTCAATTGTCCTCTGTTAGATTTCTCAAATGATTGAAAGGGAAGTAGGCAGTACAAAACAGCCATACTTTTGGTTACAAATTCATCATAGCACTATAATGATTATTTGAACAATATTTTAATCATATCTTTTATAAAAATATATTTGATGACAGTTTGATACATAATATCTATATGATTAGATTAAAAATAATGACAAAGCTATATTATTGTGTTGTTTATGCTATGTTATAGCGTATTTTTTGAAATGACATTTTCTATCTGTAGAATATTTAATTGTATTATTCAAAATTTTTTTGGGGTCTATAAATGTGTCGTAATACGCATATATCGAAAAAATAAAACCATTTGAAGCGAAGAAAAATCTATATCTGATATGCCATATCATACCAACTTCGATTAGATTTCAGCAAGATAAAACGCTATACTATGCTTAATCTTTTTATTGTGGTTATAACATGCGAACTCCAAAAGTGGGCTTTGTATCTTTAGGTTGTCCTAAAGCATTAGTAGACTCAGAACGAATCTTAACGCAACTCAAAACCGAGGGCTACGATGTCGCTCAGGATTATGCAGGTGCAGATTTGGTCGTGGTAAATACCTGTGGTTTTATCGAATCGGCAGTGCAAGAGTCACTCGATGCGATTGGTGAAGCCATCAATGAAAATGGTCGAGTGATTGTGACGGGTTGTTTGGGCAAAGACGAACAAAAAATCCGTGATATGCATCCAAATGTACTCAAAGTCACTGGGGCAGCGGCTTATCAAGATGTGATGGAAGCAGTACATGAATATGTGCCGCCACCGCCAAAGCACAATCCATTTGTTGACCTTGTGCCAGAGCAAGGCATTCGATTGACGCCAAAACATTATGCTTATCTGAAAATTTCCGAAGGCTGTAATCACCGTTGTACATTCTGTATTATCCCGAGCTTGCGTGGTGACTTAGTATCACGTCCGATTGGCAGTGTGATGCAAGAAGCTGCGGCATTAAAGCGTGCAGGCGTAAAAGAACTATTGGTGATTTCGCAAGATACCTCGGCTTATGGTGTGGATACCAAGTATAAGTTGGATTTTTGGGATGGTCAGCCACTGAAAACCAAGTTTTATGACTTATGTGAAGCTTTAGGTAAGCTTGGGATTTGGGTGCGTTTGCATTATGTTTATCCATATCCGCATGTTGATGATGCGGTAGATTTGATGGCACAAGGGAAAATTTTGCCTTATTTGGATATTCCATTCCAACATGCCAGTCCAAGTGTGTTAAAAGCCATGAAGCGTCCTGCACACAGTGAAAATACCCTTGAGCGTTTGCAAAAATGGCGTGAAAAATGCCCTGAATTGGTGATTCGCTCCACATTCGTTGTGGGTTTCCCAGGTGAAACGGAAGAAGATTTTGAATATTTATTGGATTGGCTCAAACAAGCACAGCTTGACCGAGTGGGTTGCTTTACTTATTCGCCAGTAGAAGGGGCGACCGCCAACGACTTACCAAATCCAGTACCTGAAGAAATCAAGCAAGAACGTTTTGAACGTTTTATGCAAGTGCAACAAGAAATTTCTGCACAAAAATTGCAAAAACGTGTTGGGCAAACCATGACCGTGTTGGTCGATGAAATCGATGCGGAAGAAGGTGTGGCAATTTGTCGTAGTTATGCTGATGCACCTGAAATTGATGGTAATGTCTTTGTTGATAGCATTGATGCGAGTGTGAAAGTCGGTGATTTATTGACAGTAGAAATTGACGAAGCCAATGAATATGATTTGTTTGCATCATTTCAAGCTAATTAATGGATAAAATCATTTATTTTCATTATCATTAACGCTATTATCAACTTAAAAAATTAAGATACTGATTTCATTAACCCCTCCCAACCTCCCCTTCAAAAGGGGAGGAGTTCTCCCCCTTATTAAGGGGGAGCTAGAGGGGGTGATAAGAATGGCGTAACTAACATCAGTTAATATCATGCTAAGCTTAATTAAGGTTAGGCTTAGCATAATCAATTTTAAAAGGAGATTTAAAATGAAAAATACTTATTTTTTTGCTCGATTATTATTATTGTCTATGGCGTTGATTACTCATAATATGGCATGGGCAAATACAATTAATTTAAACAACAAAAATAAACTTGGTTCGGATTATACCTCATTAAATCATTGTGAAAAAATACCAACCTCAGCGGCGGAGCTTTATACCGAAAAATGCCAAAGTTTGGACACAAATTATCAAGTGCGTAAGCCCAGTTATGAAAATCAAATTTGGCTGAATATCAGTTATCAACCTGATGAACAAATAGCATCAAAACAGGCTTTTTTTGAAAATCGTATCGGTTATCAATCAACATTATTGCCCATGAATTTGGGTGATAAATTAGGGTGTGTTGACAATTAACGCAAATTGATTATTGTTGCAGCCAGATAGATATTAGCAGCAAAAGATTCATCGGTTTTCTCA
>NZ_JBHFHK010000083.1:0-6985 GCF_041928215.1 Hubeiibacter jixunmingi
CCCATTGGGCATCAGTAAGTGTTAGTCTATTCATATAAGCAGAATAACTGATTTTCTTTGTATGTCAACACACCCTAGATCATTTTGGTTGGCTTGATACCGAAAAAACGCCGATTACATGGCAACGTATGCTCGGGGCAGTCTTGATTGCGGTGGGTATTTTGTTTACCCTACATCGCCAGTAATCTGGCTATTTATCGAAATAAAGTGACTGAAAAAATATTATTTGTATCAAGGTTGCTTTTAAATTAAACTAACTTTCTTTTTCATCTGCTGTGCTGTCGAATTGGCTGATTCTTTGGCGATTTTTGACAATCTTATCTTATTATTATTTTTATGAATGACTTTACCGAAAGTACCATGCAACCACAAAAAAAATCCATCAGCCAAGAACTTAAAATTTTATTAAGTTTGATGTTACCGATTTTGATTACTCAATTTGCTCAAGCAGGTTTTGGCTTAATTGACACCATCATGGCTGGGCATATTTCTGCTGCGGATTTGGCAGCGATTTCCGTGGCGGTCGGGATGTGGTTTCCGATTTTAGTGCTGAGTAGTGGCATTATGCTTGCCACGTCACCACTGATTGCCGAAGCTGTTGGGGCAAAAAAGAATCATGATATTCAAACCATTACCCATCAATCTTTATGGATTGCGTTGATTTTAGGTATTATTGCTGGGGCGATTTTATTTTGTATGCCCTTGGCATTTGATGCCTTGGATATCCCTGCCAATTTACATACCAAATCAGGTTTATTTTTACAAAGTATTGCTTTTGGTATGCCTGCGGTGGCGCTTTATACTGCTTTGCGTGGTTATACTGAAGCGTTAGGTCACCCAAAAGTGATTACCATCATTAGTATCGCATCGTTATTTTTATTGATTCCAATCAATTATATTTTTATGCATGGCAAATTGGGTTTGCCTGCATTCGGCGGTGCAGGGGCAGGATTCGCCAACGCCATTATGCAGTGGTTGATTCTCATCGCCTTGGTGATATTTCTAAAAAAATCCAAAGCTTTTGATACGGTACGCTTATTTCAAAAATTTGAATTGCCCGATAGTCGTTGGTTAAAGCGAATTTTTTTGTTGGGCTTCCCGATTGGTTTGTCAATATTCTTTGAAGTGAGTATCTTTAGTACATCATCTTTGGTGATTAGTCCGCTTGGTGATACCTTTATTGCTGCCCATCAAATTGCCATGTCCACCACGGGGCAATTATTTATGGTGCCGTTGTCTTTGGCGATTGCCTTGACCATTCGTGTGGGGCAATATTATGGTGCAAAAGACTGGCAAAATTTGATTCAAGTACAAAAAATTGGTTTCGCTGTAGCAAGCGTTTTTGCTTGTATTACCATGATTTTGTTATGGTTTGGGCGTGAATTTATTTTACAAGCCTTTACCAGTGATACTGCAGTGATTCAGGTGGCATTTGGCTTATTGGTATTTGCGGTCATGTATCAATTGATGGATGCATGGCAAATCACTGCGTCAGGCTGTTTGCGTGGTTTACAAGAGACCAAAGCACCAATGTACATTACTTTTATTGCTTATTGGATCATTGCATTCCCTGTAGGTGTGTATTGCACACGTTATGCAGGCTTTGCGGCAAAAGGCGTGTGGATTGGTTTGATTGTTGGTTTGAGCGTTGCTTGTGTGCTGTTGATTTGGCAGTTGCGAAAGCGTAATTTACAATTATTAGCGATTGATAAGACCTAACACATTTTACTTCATATTTATAACACGACAACACTTGCACAATCAGCAAAAGCATCGTACATTCTAGCGATGTTTTTGCTGATTTTACTTTAATTCTGGCAAAGCATTCACATTAAGCATATGCAAGGTGACTGTTTAGATTACACCTCAAGCAAAACAACAGATTGATAGGAATAAGCTATGGCAAACCATTCGGCAGGTCGTCGTTTTATGAAATTGGCAGGTATGACAGCAAGTATTGCCAGCAAAGCCGTGACCAATTCTATTAAAAATATCAATGCAGATGAAGAAAAAAAGCAGTCCACTCGCTCAGCTTTGTACAGCGAGATTGGAGTACAAATCGCCAATACCTTGGGGGAAATGAAAGGTGCGGTGATGAAAGTAGGACAAATTGCCTCACAATATAAAGATATTTTTCCGCCTGAAGTACAATCGGCGATTGCCAAATTACAGCGTCAAGCCCCTGCTCTGCCTTTTCCACAAATCAAAGCCCAAGTCGAAAAAGAACTGAAAAAGCCATTATCTGAGCTGTTTCAATCTTTTGAAGA
This sequence comes from Hubeiibacter jixunmingi, assembly GCF_041928215.1. Taxonomy (NCBI): domain Bacteria; kingdom Pseudomonadati; phylum Pseudomonadota; class Gammaproteobacteria; order Moraxellales; family Moraxellaceae; genus Hubeiibacter; species Hubeiibacter jixunmingi. Next base: position 2,268 of record NZ_JBHFHK010000083.1, read on the forward strand.
AACCCCTTTTGCCGCTGCATCGATTGGGCAAGTGCATAAAGCGGTACTCAAAGACGGTCAAACCGTAGTCGTCAAGGTGCAATATCCTGGGGTGGATGAAGCCTGTGAAAGCGACTTAAAACAAGTCAAAATGGCATTGCGTTTGATGGGCATGCTCAAGGTCGACCGTGCATTGCAAGATACACTTTTTGATGAAATTCAAGACAGTTTGTACACCGAGCTGAACTATGAAATTGAAGCTCAAAACTTACAAGTCTTTCGATTATTCCATGAAAAATTAGATGACAAAATTATTATTCCACAAGTCTTTACGGAATATTCATCACGTCGTGTACTGACTTTAAGTTTGGAACAAGGTGAAAGTTTACAAACTGCCAGCACGTGGTCGCCAGAATTGCGTAATGAATTAGGCAGACGTTTACTGAAAGCTTTGGGGCAAGAGATTTTCTTTTTAAAACGTTTTCATTGTGATCCACATCCAGGGAATTTTGCTTTCCGTGAAGATGGTACAGTGATTATTTATGATTTTGGTGGGGTAAAAACTTTACAGCCTGCTTTAATCACCGAATATAAACGTTTAATTAATGCTGCTAGACAGAATAATATTGCGGTATTGGAAGACAGTTTGATTCAACTCAAAGTGCGTACGTCTAAAGGCGAAATTGAACCTGATTGGTATAAACAATGGATTGAAATTTTGATGCGTCCATTACAAACCCATTATGATTTTGCTGCCAACTCTTCGCATCATGATGCGGTGATTTTGGCTAAACAATCACTGAAATACTGGGATTATTTTCAGCCATCGCCTGATACATTGATGATTAATCGTACCGTATCGGGGCAATATTGGAACTTAATCAGCTTAAAAGTGCATGATAATTTTGAAGATTTATTTGCAGAGTTAGTGCCAGTTGAACAGGTTTATTAACTTTTAGCTGCGATGTTATACGATTTATCTTAAATTTATACTCTTGATATCAAGGTGCGTTGAACGCACCTTATGTCTTTAAAATCAAATCATCATAACAAATATCTACTATTTAAAAGCAGACCCAAATTGATTCATATCCATTAGAGATCTGAACGTTGCAAAATTGAGATGGTTCATCACTTTTATATGGGTAATTTTTTTACTTTTTGACTTGGTTTATCGTGCAATATCCCCCACAATACCGAGTATTACAGTAAAGATGAAAGCAGATGATTTCCCATGACTGATGCCTTACAAATCACCCAACTCAGCAAAACCTATAAAAATGGTTTTCAAGCCTTAAAAGGTATTGATTTGACCGTACCTGAAGGCGAATTTTATGCCCTACTTGGTCCAAACGGTGCAGGTAAATCAACGACCATCAGTATCGTAAGCTCGCTGACCAAAAAATCGGGCGGTAGCGTCAAAATCTTTGGCTATGACTTGGATACACAGCCGTCTTTGGCAAAACAGCAATTGGGTGTCGTACCGCAAGAATTTAATTTTGGGCAATTTGAGAAGCCTTTTGATATTCTTGTCACGCAAGCGGGCTACTACGGTATTGATAAAAAAACTGCTGAACAACGTGCTGAACTTTATTTAGAAAAATTAGGCTTATGGGAAAAGCGTAACAATCAAGGGCGATTGCTGTCAGGTGGGATGAAACGCCGTTTGATGATTGCACGAGCCATGATGCACGAGCCAAAATTGTTGATTTTGGATGAGCCAACCGCAGGTGTGGATATTGAATTACGCCGCTCAATGTGGGAATTTTTGACGGAACTCAATCAAAATGGTACATCGATTATTCTGACCACACATTATTTGGAAGAAGCTGAGCAATTATGCCGTCGTATCGCCATCATTGACCGTGGGCAAATCAAAGAAGATACCACCATGAAAGCCCTACTCGGTCAGCTTTCGGTAGAATCGTTTGTATTTGATTTAAGTCAAGCTGTGTCTGAACAGCAAATTGCCAATTTGCAGATTATCGGTTTTGATTTTAAATTATTAGACCCGATGACTTTGCAAGTGACCATGGATAAATCACATCAACTCAATGATTTATTTAGTATTTTACAAATCAATCAAATCCAAGTCAGCAGTATGCGAAACAAAGCCAACCGTTTGGAAGAATTATTTGTGCATATGGTGGAAAAAAACCTTGATAAAACAGGAGAAAAGGCATGAACAGTAGCCAACTTCACATCGCCTTTATGACCTTATTACGCAAGGAAATTCGCCGTTTTTTACGCATTTGGCCACAGACTTTACTGCCGCCTGCCATCACCATGAGCTTGTATTTTGTAATTTTTGGGCATTTGGTCGGTTCACGCATTGGTCAAATGGGCGGTTTTAGCTATATGCAATTTATCGTGCCAGGTTTAATCATGATGTCAGTGATTACCAATAGTTATTCCAATGTGTGTTCGAGTTTTTATAGTGCCAAATTTCAACGTAGTATTGAAGAATTAATCGTCAGCCCTGTGCCAAATCATGTGATTTTGCTCGGCTATGTGGCTGGTGGTGTGGCTCGTGGTTTAAGTGTTGGTTTGATTGTAACGATTTTAAGTCTATTTTTTACTCACCTTAGTTTACACAATGTATTTTTGACCATCTACACGGTATTGGTGACATCGGTTTTATTTTCAATCGGTGGTCTCATCAATGCGGTATATGCCAAATCTTTTGATGATATTTCCATTGTACCGACTTTTATTTTGACGCCATTAACCTATTTGGGTGGGGTATTTTATGCCATTAGCCAACTTGGAACATTTTGGCAAAATCTATCTTTATTAAACCCGATTGTATATATGGTCAATGCTTTTCGTTATGGTATCTTAGGCTATAGCGATGTTAATGTATGGCTATCTTTGGGTGTAATCACGCTTAGCTGTGTGGTGTTGTATGCGATTGCTTACCGTTTATTGGCAAACGGTACAGGCATGCGAGAATAATTTTATCTTATTGTTTTTAGAGTTTAAAAATATGTTTAATGATTTATCTCATCATGAAAACCATGTAGAAAATTCACTACTTGGTCAAAGCACCGAGTACCCACAACAATATAGCCCGAGCGTGCTTTACCCGATTGCACGCAGTCTAGGGCGTGAGCATATTGCTCATGCCGAACAGATTCAAGGTTTACAACAAGGTACAGACTGGTGGCATGTGTTTGAATTGTCTTGGTTAAATCCGCAAGGCATACCACAAGTGGCAATTGGACGTTTGCATATTCCTGCCGAGTCACCGTATTTAATTGAATCAAAATCATTAAAATTGTATTTTAACAGTTTTAATTTTGAACAGATGAACCGTGAAAAATTGATTGCTACCGTAGAAGATGATTTATCCTATGTGGCAGCCGCACAGGTGAAGCTTGAATTATTTGATGCCAATCAATTAGATATATCGCAAGCGATGGGGCAATGCCTAGACCAGTTACAGCCCAGTCAGATTGAATATCAGCCCAATGCAACGCTTTTGCAATTCAACGACAATGCAACGCATGGCAAGTTTTATTATCATAGCCATCTGTTACGCAGTAATTGCCCCGTGACTTCACAGCCTGATTGGGGTACAGTATTTATTCGTTATCAAGGGCAAGCGGTGTGCGAGCCAAGTTTATTGGCGTATATTATTTCTTATCGTCAGCACAATGGCTTTCATGAACAATGTGTTGAGCAAATGTATGCCGATATTTGGACGCAACTCAAGCCCGAAAAATTAATGGTTTATGCAGCGTACACACGTCGTGGGGGCTTGGATATCAACCCGTGTCGTGTGTCGCATTTGGATTGGTTGCCACAGCCTGTACGTTTGGCAAGACAGTAAAATTTGGAGTTTTAAAATATGCCTAGCCATTTTGGATTTATCCCATCCAACGATTTGCAACAGCAAATGCAACAGATTAAACAGCAACGTCATGGTAAAGAGCCGATTTATCCTTTGCGTGATAAAATTGCCGTACAGCTCAATGATGAATTATTAGACCGTGTATTGGGTGATTTGATTCAACAATTACCTGCCAGCGACAAGCGTGATACTGCTGAAAAATTAATGACTTATGTCAAATCTAGTATTCATGTGTTGCTGAATCAACTGTTGGGTAAAGCCAGTAATGATGAGTTACAAGCGTCGATTGATTTTATTGACCAAAGCTTTTTTAAAGATGCGAAAGGGCAACAGCGTTTGGGTGCGGTGGTGGACAATGAATTGGCAAAGCAATTACAAAGTAATTTTACTGCCATTCAAGCTGGTGAGCCTGTCAAAGCCATTCGCCCTGCCCTAACCCAACAATATCAAAATCTTGCTGATCAAATTATTCATCATTTTATGACTGAATTTCAAAAGACTTTGGGTTTGGGCATGATTAAGCGTAAAGCTGCCGATATTGCGACCGCTGCGGTCAAAAAAGCAGTGCATATTGGTATTGAAAAGCTTGTGCCAATGCTCGATAGTAATGAATTAAAAGTTGCTGCCGAGCAGCATAGTGATTTGATTCATATTTGATTTTGAAATATTTAAAAGCCTTTATTTAGATGTGTTGGAAATAAAGGCTTTTACAAACATCATATCAAATTTAAAATTTGAGAAAATATAATGCAATATAATTTTAAAGATGATTATATCAATCGAGAAAAAAGATTTGCTATAGGCAAAGAATTAGACCTCTTGCGAAAGTTTTGATATAATGACAAGATGAGATACGAAACAATCAAGGGCTTTAGCGACAGCCAAT
>NZ_JBHFHK010000084.1:0-6977 GCF_041928215.1 Hubeiibacter jixunmingi
GGGCATCAGTAAGTGTTAGTCTATTCATATAATCAGAATAACTGATTTTCTTTGTATGTCAACACACCCTAATTTAAGTTTTTATGAGTTTTTGGCTTACAAATGTAACTTTTTGCCAATCTATAAAATTAAGTTTATTCTGAAAAAGTAATGAATAACTTATAAAACACACTAAACGAGAATAATTATTATTCAATTTCAGTCATTATTTCAATTTTATATGATTTAATTCACATTTTATTCATATATGACATTTTTTTAACATATTTTATTCACTGACAAAGATTGTCAATTTTGGCAATCGTAGATGTTTTGTAATCGTCTATACTGCAGTTATCAACTAACACATTCACCCATATCATGGAGGAATCGAAAATGTCTAATCTCAATAACATCAAAACTTTTTGTGCGAATACTGCTAAAGCATTCAATATCGCTGATTATGTTTACTCAGAGAGCATTTCACTTTCTTTTATGCAAAACTTGGCAAATAATGGTGATGCTGAAGCACAACGTTGGTTAGCTGACCAATACTTTTACGGTGGGTATGTTGAGCAAGACTTACAAAAAGCCATGGAATGGTATGTAGCTGCTACTGTAAATGGCGATGAAATTGCAAATAACTTTCTTAACATCTGTGCAGAATGCTCATCCTTAGGTTGCACCGAACATGTTACTGCAAATTGGTTTGCATAAGCTAATATTCATATTATCACAAAAATCCCCAAAATATTGGGGATTATTTTTTTCTGATGCTTTTACTGACTTTAAATTTACATAAATCATGATATAGTCAAACCATAAATTTATTGGAATTTTTTAACAGATGTCAATTCATCCATTACCCGAAATTAATCGCTTAAATGTACTGGGGCAACCGCTTGCCAGTTGCTGTTTTGACCCGATTACGGGCTTTTATCGTGACGGATTTTGTCATACGGGCATATACGATGAAGGCTTGCATACCGTGTGTGCTGAAATGACCGATGAATTTTTGCAATTTTCCATAAAGATGGGCAATGACCTATCCACGCCACGCCCTGAATATGGTTTTGTCGGTTTAGAAGCAGGTGATTATTGGTGTTTGTGTGTGTCACGTTGGATAGAAGCTTTTCAATATCACAAAGCTCCAAGAATCAAACTCAACGCTTGTCATGCCAGTGTATTGCATTTTGTTGATTTGGATACTTTGAAAGATTATGCGATTTAATCTATGGTTTAAATTTCGCTTATTTTTTTAAATAGCAGGTCGTTGTTAACGATAGCGTAACACGACCAAATCAACAGTTAAAATTTATTTAAAATCATTGGAATAAAATCATGCAACTGATTCTCGCATCAAGCTCAAGCATTCGCCGTGAGCTATTAGAACGTTTAAATTTACCTTATCAAGCCATGAGTCCTGATATTGATGAAAGCCCAAAATCAGGCGAAGATGCCGAACAATTGGCACGCCGTTTAAGCCAAGAAAAAGCCTTACTTATCGCCAAGCAACATCCTGATGCTGTGGTGATTGGTTCGGATCAGGTTGCCTTTTTGGCAAGCGATCCTTTTGATTTTGTCGGTAAACCGATGGATTATCTGCAAGCCTTTGCTCAATTACAACGCCAATCAGGGCAAATTTTAAATTTTCGTACAGGATTATCGCTACAATCCGTACGGCAAAATATTGATACGACTGTGGTGATTCATTCACAAGTAAAATTTCGTGATTTAAGTGATGCAGAAATTGACTATTATTTACAGCAAGATACGCCTTATTTTTGTGCAGGCAGTTTTAAATTAGAAAGCTTGGGTATCAGTTTATTTGAATGGACAAAGTCGGATGATTTTACCGCCATTATGGGTTTACCGATGATTAGCCTTTGTCAATTGTTGCGTCAATATGGTTTTCGGGTGTGATTTTTTAGAAAATTTTAGGTAATAATCCATGAACATCAAATTATTTTTTTGCTGTAGTTTGGCTTTAATCATGTGTAATTCAGCCCATGCGCGTCCAACCACATTTATGGACGAATTAAATTTGCATGACGCCAATCTGTTGAATATTTATCCAAGTAGTTATACCTTGATGGGGGCGGCGTGTGTCAATCAAGATTTTCAAAATATTGCCAATCAGCCCGCACAACCGCCTATCGTCTTACAGATATTACAAAGCAATCATCAATCTAATAAACAATATTTTGACAATCTTACAGGCTTTGGTCGAGTTTATGATTTGTCCGACCAAAGCCAGTTTAATGCGAAAGAACTTGCACAATATGCCAAACAGCAAAACTGTGGTCAAGGCAATACTCATGTATACAGTTTTTCAATTCAATTAAACAGTGCAGAATTTAACCAAAAAAGCAGAGATGATGCGGCTCAAATCCTTGAGCAAATCAATCAGCAAAAATATATTGATGTGGTCGCAGTAAGGCAGCCTTTTATGAGTTTGTTTAAACCAACACTTATTTCTAAACAGCCTGTGCGTATTTATTTTGATGATGCTCAATCTAAACAAATACAAACTTGGTTAAAGAAATAAAACGACTTTGAAGCCAAATCCTAATCTAAATATTGTAAAATAACTCCGATTGATATTTTTTTAGGACATGACCATGTCAAAACATACTACCCCACTTGCGGTCTTGGGCGGTTTGACTGCCGAGCAATTTTTAACTGAATATTGGCAAAAAAAACCATTATTGGTACGCAATGCCTTACCCCAATTGGCAAATATGTTTGAGCCAGATGATATTTTGGAATTGGCACAAGAGCCTGAAATCACCGCACGCTTGATTACCCAAACAGGCGAGCAAGGTGAAATTTGGCAAGTTAAAAATTCACCTTTAAGTAAAAAAGATTTTAAAAAATTACCTGAACAATGGACATTATTAGTACAAGCGGTGGATCATTATTCATTGGACTTGGCTCAGCTTTGGAAACAATTTGATTTTATTCCACAATGGCGTCGTGATGACATTATGGTGTCGTATGCCCCAAAAGGCGGTTCAGTCGGCAAACATTTTGATTTTTATGATGTGTTTTTGGTGCAAGGTTATGGCGAACGCCGTTGGCAACTCGGGCAATGGTGCGATGAAAATACCGCCTCTGTCGCCAATCAACCGTTAAAATTATTGCCTGACATGGACGTGGATTTTGATGAAGTGTTACAGCCAGGCGATTTGCTGTATGTACCGCCACGCTTGTCACATTATGGTGTCGCAGAAAATGAATGCCTGACTTTTTCTTTTGGCTTCCGTATGCCGAATGCTGCCCAATTGATTGACCATGTCAGCGACCGTTTTGCTGACCAAAGTCATTTCAAAACTCCAATCATCGATATTTCACGTCGCCCAAGTCAAAGCACGGCATTAATCAGCGGTGAAGAATTTGCTTATCTCAAACAGCAATTATTAGATGCTTTACAACAAGATACGCAATTTGAAATGGCGGTGATGGCATTGGCAAGTGAAGCCAAATATCCTGATAATATTCCTGAAAATGAAGAAATTAGCTTAGAAGAATTGCGAGAAGATTTTAGCGATGACAGCCAAATTTTGCTTGAGCCTGCCAGTCGCTTGTTGTATCGCCAATCTGCCCAAGCGGAATTGCTAGAATTTTGGGCGAATGGTGAATGCTTATGTATTGATGATGCCTCGCAGCAATTATTTAAACAATTGGCTGATGGTGAAATCATCACTTTGGCACAGTTATTACAATATGATGAAAATATTATTGCCGATGTATTGATGGCAATCAATCAAAGTATTTTGATGTTGCTTGAAGCGGAATAATCACCTGTAGATACAATCTAAACCATTGGGTTTGATGTTTTATTATAGCTATCAAACCCATGCGAATACGCTTTGTTCTAACTTATTGTCAATTATTTTGTGGCTTTATTTCTTGATTTAATTTCTCGCCAATCCATATTTTGATTTTCTCTATAAAACTGCATAACCATCTCAATCAATGGCTCAGTAATGACATCCTTACGCCAACCCAGTAAATAGTCAGGCAGCTGATTATAGTCATCTTGGTATTGTTCATGACGATTGAGTGCTTCATGCATAATTGCTGATAGCCATTTTTTTCGAATCAATGCGTCGCTGGCAATATCTAAATGCTCTGCCACATCATCAATTTTATCCAATAACAATTCACGTTGTTCATTCAATACTGCTGTATTACGAATTCTCACCAAGCTTGGCCAGTCTGCTTCGGCAGGCAAATCATTGAGTAGTGCTAAAATTTGTTCACTATAATGTCTTAATGTCTGCGGCTTGATCTCATAATCTTGTGCAAACAATTGCCATGACGTTCGTGGTGCGTGTTCGACCAAATTACGCATCTGTTGCTCATTCAAAATGCTACTGCGTACACGATCTTGATTCATTGCCAGTTCCTCACGCCAGTAACATAGCTGTTTAAGCTGCATGAGTTGTCTTCGATTGAGCTTATTATGTGCTAAATCAACAAAGTAACTCTGTGCTGATCCATTATAAATCACTTCTTTACTGAGGCTTTGTGCATCTTCCAAACAGTGATCATATACGCCTTTTTGTTGAAGTATCGATTTGATTTCGGCTGCCATGATAGAAAGATAATAAACGTCATTCACCGCATATTGTTTCTGTGCAGGTGTCAAAGGACGAGCTAACCAGTCTGAACAATTTTGTTCTTTATCAATATAAGTATCTAAGATTTGCTCTACCGCAGACTGGTAACCTATTTGTGTGCCATAACCGAGATAAGCCAATGCAATTTGCGTATCAAAAAGATTATTTAAAGGCTGTTGTTTTGCATAAGCATGAATCAAAGAAACATCTTCTGCACAAGAATGGAAAATATTTTGTTTAATTTGAAAAATCTTTTGCCAAAGTACCGTTAAATCCAAACGACCATCTAGCAAAAAAACGTCACCGTCCAAATTGATTTGTAACAAACCCAAGTGTTGGTAATAAGTATGTCTACGGCAAAACTCCGTATCTACAGCGATAATACTATTTTCATTTAAACGCTGACTGAGTGCCAATACATCATTGGAACGAAAAATATACTCATGCTTTAAATTTGGCATAGTATTGCTCCTTTGGCCAACTTATGCTTTGCTGTCATCGTCAATTTATTCTACATCACACATGCTAATACAATGCGTCACTCTAGCTTTGATTTAGACGAAGACGATGTGTAAGCGCTTGATGTAATGTGTGACTATCAACATATTCCAATTCACCACCCAAAGGTACACCTTGTGCGATACGACTGATTTTGATAGGCAGATGTCGGCAGGCTTCTACCAAATAATGGGCTGTTGCCTGCCCTTCAACGGTTGCATTGGTTGCTAAAATAACCTCTTGGATATCGCCATGGCTTAGACGTGCCACAAGATGTGGAATACCTACTTCTTCTGGGCCAATGCCATCTAAAGGCGATAAATGCCCATTTAATACGTGATATTTGCCACGATAGCTACCGCTCTGCTCGATAGGGAAAATATCAGCAGGTGATTCGACTACACAAATCAGGCTTGCATCACGCTCATCATCTTGGCAAATTTCACAAATATCTTGCTCAGTCAGTGCATGACAAATCTCGCATTCGTGAATCGAATCTACAGCAGCTTGTATCGCCTGTGCAAGTTCGAGAGCTTCTTGACGTTTTCTCATCAGCAGATGTAATGCCATACGTTGTGCTGATTTTGAGCCCACGCTTGGTAAGATACGTAATTTTTGGATCAAGTGATTAAGACGTTCACTATACATACTTTGCCCAACATTTCATTGCTATTTTATGGCTTTCAAAAACCATTACCAAAATATCACATCAAAGCTCATCACCGAATAAAATTTTATTTATCTGATTTATTTCAATTTATTTATTTTAAAATGACATATCTAATAAAATGAACAACTGAATACGCATGTTAAGATTTATAAATCATGATCATTCTCATGATTAAAAATAGCATAGGATTCGCCAAGATGGATCGCTATTCTAACTGAAAATAATGCCTCAAACAAGTTAAGTTTTTTGTAAAAAATTTCCCTAAATCAATGATATAATCCCATGACTATGATAAGTATTTTATCAACCCTATGCTACATGGTGATACTGATATACACGCAAATTATTTCAAAAAAATTTATAACGAAATAAAACAACAACGTTTAAATTTAATCGATGAATTTGAGATAATAATCAATCATCAACCTGAAAAAATCGTTATTCTGCATTATCAATTACCCAAATTACCATACTGTTATATTATTTGCCGACAAAAAGCTGATTATCATATCGATTTTTTGGATTTTACGTTGCGTTATGCTAAGCGACTCAGTCAGCAGAATACAGGAAGTAATGAAAATTATTATTTAGCATTGAGTGGCTCTACGGTACGCCGTCGCAAAGATACTGCACATATCTATATCTATATCTATATCTATATCTATATCTATATCTATATCTATATCTATATCTATATCTATATCATACAATATCGTTGGCAAAAGGCGTTATTAAATACCATTTTGGCAGAAAAAAATATTTATCTCAGTTTAAGCGATTAGCTGTCTTGCTGGGATAATTTATACCAATATATCTTGGGGATTATCGCAAAAAAACTCAAAATAATAATTACAACTAATAAGTTTGCATAACCTATTTTTTGTGCCAATATACCACTAAGCAAATATAATGAACCACTAATAATGGTCATAATAGAAACCTGAACAGTAAAATCCGTACCAGCAAATTGTGGTCTAGCATACTGCATACTTAGACTCAATATTACAACCAAGCCGATTGATGCACACATTTCTTCCAAAGCATTCGCAACAAAAAAGTGCCATAACGCAAGGTGATGTTGCTGTGTACTATCGACAGCTAAAATAAAATAATAAATAAAAATTGTGATTTGTAGGGCGTGTTGACAATTAACGCAAATTGATTATTGTTGCAGCCAGATAGATATTAGCAGCAAAAGATTCATC
>NZ_JBHFHK010000085.1:0-6792 GCF_041928215.1 Hubeiibacter jixunmingi
GGCTGTCGCTAAAGCCCTTGATTGTTTCGTATCTCATCTTGTCATTATATCAAAACTTTCGCAAGAGGTCTATTGATAAACATGAAAAATCTTAATCTTCCACACCTATAGTATGATGTTCTTCATAATCAACATTTGGTTGCTTTTTTAAAAACTCTGCCCATAACGCTAAAGCTTTTTTGAATGTCACAGTGCTCAAGCAGGATGTAAATTCTTTATTTTCCTCATCGTATAAAAAATTAATTATAACTTTGTTTTTTTCAACTTCCACACCCCAACTTTGAGAGCTTAGGTCAAAGTTGTTATCATTTTGAAGATGAGTAAGTATAACATTTGCAAAATCAAGATCAATTTCAGATAAATAATAAGATAATATCTGAGCTTCTTTGTTATTTTCAGCAAGAATAGCAGGTATTACAGTATCCCACAGCTCATGTCTTAAAAAATAAAATTTTAAATACATACTAATTCCCCCAAAGTATTGAAAAATTTGACTTTTCGGTTAATCAAATAATAAAACTGTGATCTATATTGTGTTACTACGTTGGACTGATATTCAATAACATCATTGTACTCTTTATTTTTAATACTTTCTGCTAGAATTTACAAAAATAAGCACCAATACATTCTATAACGAATTGGTGCTTACTCTACAACTGAGTCTTTTATACTGTGACTTTACCTCGCCAATTTGCTACGCTTTTATCCGTAAAATACGCCCAAGCCATGGCTGTACCTACCAAGATATATAGATAAATCTCGATTTTTAATCCAGCAATATTCTTTGGCAAGACTTCAAACATTTTGAGTAAAAATACGATTACGCTAAATATAGATACACTTGCCAATGCCAAACGTCTTTGCTGACATACAGTACTTGCTGCAATAACGATAGGCAATAATAATGATGTACCCACAAAAGAGTTAATCGCAAATAAAATCAAAGACTGGAATGAAGTCTGTGCCAAAATCAACGATACGATTGCCACAAATACACCACCGATTTTTACACCGATATTTGATGTTGGATGATCTTGAATATCTTCTTTTAACATTGCAGAACGCCATTCTGTACCGATTGCCAATAATTGACTATCAACAGTGGACATATCCGCTGCCCATGCACCCACGATAAATAATGCAAAGAAAAATAGCGGTGCATCATGACTAATCAAATTGAGAATAAGATTAGCTGCTGAAGTAACTTGTGTGCCTTGGCTTAAATCTGCCGCACGCATACCAATAAACAAGGTCGGTAAAATCACCAAAATTGCAAACACACATAAACCCATGGTTGAGCGAGCAAACGCTTTGTCATTTTTTGCGACCAAAAGTCGTGTTGCCATTTGTGGTTGTACAAAAGGAATCACAATAATTGAGATAAAACTTACAATTAAGAATTGCCAATTAAACAAACCTACAGGACCCGGAGCAGACAATAATGCAGGTTCAATATTTGCCACGTTTTGGAACAATTGGCTAATTCCACCTGCACCATGAATAGCAAAGATCGCAATCGCCCAAACTGCAAACATCAACATCATGCCTTGTACCACATCAGTCACCGACACTGCACGCAAACCACCCATCAACAGCGTCAGTAGCATCAACGCCACAATCAAGATTGACCAAAATAAATGTGTTTCACCCCAAGGCACAGCAGTCTGCATCAGCATTGCAGGACCTTTGATACCAATCGTGACATAAGGAATCATAAATAAAGTCGTTGCAATCACAAAGAAAATGATAACCCACTTTGGTAAACCACTTTGCTTGAGTAACTCAGTGAGATTTTTGGGTGCATGTCCTTGATTACGAAATGCCATAAAACGTGTAAATTGACGCATCTTTAAACCAAAATACAGCAAAATCGCTGCTAAGCATACGTCAGTAATCCCCAAAAATACCCAAGCTGCTACACCGTGATTTTTGAAAAAATCAGGCATCCCTTGTAAAGTAAAAGAACTAAATAAACTCGCTGCTACGCCAAACATCGATAGCATAGTGCCAAAGCCTGAACCAAATAAAAAGTCGTTATTGCCCGTGATTTTTTTGGAAGATGCCCAAGCAATCACTGACAAAAATACGATATACAAGACGAGCAAAGCCAGCACCAAAATTGCTTTGGTGTCTAAAGTAGAAAACATGATAAGCCCCTTATCCTTGGTGGTGATCTTGATGCGGAGGTTGTGATGGATGTTGATGAGATGGTGTATGTTCTTGCACTGAGTAGTTTTCGTGATCTTCAAACTTTAAGCGTGTACCCACAAAAACGACGGTAGTGCACAAAGTGACTGAAACTAAAAACCACATCAATAAAAACATTGGAACGCCAAAAACTATTTGACTTTGCGTTGATGGTGAAACATTGGTAGACAAGATACAGTAGACTGCCAAAGTGATCGGTAAAACAACACAGGCAATACGTAGCACACGCATGCTGCTTTGAGAAATATACTGCATGATGGAAATCCTTTACAATGCAATAGAAGATTGAATAGATATCAGGCAAAATGATATCAACCATCGCTGATACTAATGGACGCTATAATAATGTGAGTTTTACAATCTAGCAACATTTTTTACATTTAATTTAAATAGTATTTCTAATACATTTTATATATTAAATGATGAGATAGTTTTTAAGATATAGGACACAAATATCCCATATTATTTGATATAAGTTTTATTATTCATTCATTAATAAGCTAGCCTATCTATTTTTGCATCAAATAATAAAACAACTGTTTGGCAATAATTTCACTATGCTCTTTCTTCACTTGAAACTGAAAAAAATATTCTTGTGCTAAAATATCATCAATATGCATAGCAGGTATCATAAAAAAATCAATATAAGCCAAATATAATGATTTTACTGCATTGGATATTTGCTGTAAATCAATTAACCAATGCGTTACATCATAAAAGATAACATCATAATCTTGGTTATAATTATCAATTGAAATGTAAGGAAAATGATTTTTTTCGCAATATAACCAATGCTCAGAGGATATTTTTGCAGTTTTTTTTAGACTTGTATCGTCTTAAATCCTCATAATATACCATTTTCTGTACCATTTATTACACCACATTTATATTTAAAAAACTAAAATAAAACGCCCATTATGAGCGTTTTATTTGCAATTTAAATGCTGATTATAATTGAGCCTGTTTAACAATCTGCTCAACCACATCATCAATATTGGTCGCTGTGATTTTCACCACATTTTCTGCATTAACGGCATTATCCAACACCAAAACTAAACCTGTTTTTGCCAACAAATCAATTTGTTCAGTAGATAAATTTGCTTCCGCAATCGCCACAATACCTGCTTGCAATAAGGCACGCTCAAGCTGTTGGGCACTCGCCAATACTGATTTTTCCACCACAGCAATGATGGATTTTTGCCCCAACCGTGTGGCACGTTCTGCCGCTGTAACAGGCTTATTACTATCGCTAACTTGTGCCACATCTTCAATCATACCCGCCGCAATGGTGACATTGCTCAAACGGTCGATAAAGATAAATGCCCCAGTCAAACGGCTGTCCACATAACGGTCAAATACGATTGGGCGATCAAATTCTAATACCACTTCGGCGATTTCATTGAGTGCCAACTGCTCTACACTTGCATGCTCTAAGCTATTGACATCAATACGATATAAAATCTCGCTGACTTTTGCAGGTACAGTTTGCACGCCTGCTTTGATATTGTACAGCTTGCCTTTGACCAATGGCTGTTCATTCATCCAAACCACCGTGGCACGCACCGCACGCGATACGTTTGGCAATTGATTTGGATGCACCAACATATCGCCACGGCTAATATCGATTTCATCTTGCAAAGTAATGGTTACCGCTTGCCCTGCACGAGCGTGGTCTAGGTTGCCATCAAAGGTAACAATCTCTTTGACACGACTACTTTTGCCCGATGGCAACGCCACGATTTCATCACCAACCGCCACTTGACCGAGTGCAATCGTGCCGGCAAAACCACGAAAATCCAAATTCGGACGATTGACATATTGCACAGGCAAACGGAATTCTTGCTTTGGATTGTCATTTTCGACTTGCACATTTTCCAAAATATTCATCAAGGTTTGACCGTGATTTTGTGTGTACCAAGGGGTATTTTCCGACGGATTAACCACATTATCGCCATTCAATGCAGAAATCGGCACAAATTGAATATCTTTGGGTTTACGATCGCCCAATTGCTCAATAAAATTAAAATAATCTTGGCGAATTTCATTAAAACGCTGTTCTGAAAATTCCACCAAATCCATTTTATTCACAGCGACAATAATATGTTTAATGCCCAATAATGCCGAGATATAACTATGACGACGCGTTTGCGTTTGTACGCCATAACGGGCATCAATCAAAATAATCGCCAAATCACAAGTCGATGCACCTGTTGCCATATTACGGGTATATTGCTCATGCCCTGGGGTATCTGCAATAATAAATTTACGTTTTTCAGTCGAGAAATAACGATATGCCACGTCAATAGTAATGCCCTGCTCACGTTCGGCTTGCAAACCATCGACCAATAATGCCAAATCAATTTTATCGCCTTGCGTGCCGACTTTTTTACTGTCGCGTTGCACGGCTTCTAATTGATCTTCATAAATCATTTTTGAGTCATGCAATAATCGACCAATAAGCGTACTTTTACCATCATCGACATTACCACAAGTCAAAAAGCGTAATAAATCTTTTTGCTCGTGTTGTTTTAAATAAGCCAAAATATCTTGACCGATTAAATCTGATTGATGCGACATTTTCTTTACCTATATTTTTTAATCCAATTGGATTATATTGGGATATTTTAAATGTGATTGAATATAATAAAAATCACATTTAAAAATCATATATTTCAACTCGAAAAATTAGAAATAACCTTCCTGCTTTTTCTTTTCCATTGAGCCTGCTTCATCATGGTCAATCATTCGCCCTTGACGTTCTGAACTTGTAGTCAGCAACATTTCTTGAATGATGTCAGGTAAGGTATCAGCAGTCGATTCCACCGCACCTGTGAGCGGATAACAGCCCAAAGTACGGAAACGCACCGAACGCATTTGCGGTACTTCACCCTCTTGTAATGGAAAACGCTCATCATCCACCATAATCAATGTGCCGTTACGCTCCACCACTGGACGCTCTTGGGCAAAATACAGCGGTACAATCGGAATTTGCTCCAAATAAATATATTGCCAGATGTCTAATTCCGTCCAATTTGACAATGGAAATACACGGATGCTCTCGCCTTGATTGACCTTACCGTTATAGATATTCCACAATTCAGGACGTTGATTTTTTGGATCCCAACGGTGTTTGCTGTCACGGAAAGAATAAACCCGTTCTTTGGCACGTGATTTTTCTTCATCACGTCTTGCACCACCGAATGCTGCATCAAATTGATATTTATCCAACGCTTGTTTTAAGCCTTGGGTTTTCATTACATCAGTATATTTTGAGCTACCGTGGTCAAATGGATTAATGCCTTGCTCCACGCCATCCATATTGACGTGTTCGATAAATTTTGCCCCTAATTTTTCAATCATGGCATCACGGAAAGTAATCATTTCTTTAAATTTCCAGCCGGTATTGACGTGCATCAACGGAAAAGGCAATTTTGCAGGATAAAACGCCTTTTGTGCCAAGTGCAACATCACTGCCGAATCTTTACCAATCGAATACAGCATCACAGGATTGGAAAATTCCGCAGCCACTTCACGGATAATTTGGATACTTTCAGCTTCAAGCTGTTTTAAATGGGTTAATTTATCGTTGAGCATTGCTGTCCCTAAGGTGACAAAAATAAAATTGGTCTTGAGTGTAGCATAAAGCATTTTTGCTTTGGATAAATGAAAATGATATGGTTTATCAAAAATCAATAATTTAAATTTTATTTTTATATTTTTCAATAACTTAAATTACTAATAAGTTTTTTTGATGTTGTTAGCAGATTTAGTCATTTCTTTGCATGATTTGCGTACTTTTATTGTTTTTTATTCAGCTAAATACAGCTAATTTTCAAAATTCAACATTTCAAAAATATATTTTCACTAGGTTTTTAAAAATTTTATTTTAAATTTAAAAATACCAATAAATAATTTGTGGAATAACTAAAATAATAAATACGCTACTTACTCGCCATCTTGAAAAATTAATAATAATTTGTAAGATATTTAAAAATAATACAATAAATAAGCAAAATAATGCTACAGTTATCGAATTATCATTAAGCCTAACAATGCCTTCTGACATTAAATATTCATCATATTTATGCAACAATAGAAACACGCATAAAAGTAATATCACTGACAAGAAGTTTGAGAAAAGATAAAAAGAATATTTCATAATGCTTTAAATGCTTGTAAAAAATGAAAACCTTATCAATCTTCAAAATTAATTTGATCGATTTCTAATGAATTGCGTGCTGCATGATATGCTTTAGGTAAAAGGCGTTCTTTATAATATTTGCTTTTCCAAAATGTTTCATGATCCACACTGCCTCTTAAAAGTTCAGCTAATTTAAAGTATGGTACAGTAATTTCATCGTAGGATAATTCATCTCCAAGTACTCTACCAACATGGCTTGTCATATAACTAATAAATGAAAAAGGTTCATCAATTTGCTCTTGTATCGCTAATACATAAATTGGCTTAAACGCATCAATCACGGGTTTTACCATACCTTTTACGAAATTAATAGACCTCTTTCGAAAATGTAAATTTAGCGATTAACTTGCCAATTTATAAATCCTGCCACTAATTTCATTCTC
>NZ_JBHFHK010000086.1:0-6764 GCF_041928215.1 Hubeiibacter jixunmingi
GTAAAACGATGTATCAAATTAAGCAAGGGCTTCTTGATGACTATATTTGTGAGCAACTTCGTTGCCCTTCGGTTAGGGTTGCGTAAGTCCTAACTAATTAAAATAAGCACCGTTCGCCCTGAGCTTGTCGAAGGGTAACAGGCGTTATGGTTCGATTTACCGAGCAATGCTCCTCACACCACGAACGCCTTGTTCACTATAATACAGTTTTAACTATAGTTTGAGCTTTTAAATCAAACCGATAATCAACAATCTCACCACTCATAATCAGTCCTATCGCCTCCTCAATCACCTCTAACGGCACGACAAACCATTCCCTTGGATTTACTCGTAGATTGTTTTTAGTATCAAATTCAACATCTAAACACACTGTCGCAAATACCCTATGAATTAACTGCTCAAATTTTTTAGCATTTAAATTATAAATTTGATAGGTTTCTACGATTGCTACATCGTCATAAAGGTACGTCGCTTCATTTTTAGCGTTCTTAATACGTTCCTCAACTGGAGTACTAGAAAAGCCAATTTTGTAGAGATTCTTAATACCCTTGATTTCTGGTCGCTGAGACTTTGATTTTAAAATGTATATCCAACCCAAGCTTTCATCTTCATCAGTTATGTTTTCAGGGCTATCAAAAATTTCTAATTGCTCAGACTCGTCTAAATCTGAGACCATTTTTTGTCCACCTTTATCAATCGCTTTAGCGAGAGAACGGTAATACATGTTGCTGATTGTTCCGTTTTCGAAGATTGTAATAGTACGACCATCCTTCAACCTTGTTGTATTAAAACTTAAGCTATCATCGTGCCTTTTGGTTTCATCTACTTTTTTAAGAAACACCATTACTCCGTCTATAAAATAGAATTTTCCTTCATCTAATTCAGCATCTTTAAACTCAACGATTCGCCTTCTACCATCCTTAATTTCTTGATGAACTTTATGGAACATTTTTTCATAGGGTGCAAATTCTCTATCACCAAGCGTTTCACGGCGAGCCACAAAGTCCGTTTTAACCCTATCCTCTTCTTTAGGGATATGGCGGTATTTAAAGATTGATAAATCATCGGAAGTATCTAAAATCCCTGAATCATCATTAAAAATATCTTCTAATGTGGGTAAGTCCATCTCGACATGACCCAATAGATTATGCCTATCAAAGGGCTTGAGGATTTTTTTGATACTGTCATCACTACGGATTTTCTTTAGCCGAGCCAGTAGGTTAGATTCAAACATACTGCTAGTGCTAGGTTCTCGATGATTTTGATCGACAAAAGCATTTATTTTCTCAAATTCATCAATCAAAGGGTCTTCATCATTTTTTACCGCTGTAGTAGGATTTTTAGTATCTAAAATCCTAAACGTGTCATCATTGAAAATATCATCAAGTGTTAATTTTTTGTCCGACATTGTAGCTTATCCTTAAATCTCGCCCATATTACGTTTACGGTTGAGTTCTTTTAATAATACGATAGCCTCTGCCATGCGTTTTTCTTTTTGGTCAAATGATTGTAAATTAGGGAATTTGCCAGTTTTCTCATGATATTCCTTGATTTTCGGCCATAAGGCTATGGCTTCTTCTTCAGTCATTTCAATTTTGATAGACTGAATGTAATCATCGACTAGCTTTAAGGTTTTTGAGGTTATTGCTTTTGACAATATTTCAAAGGCTTTTTGAAACGGGTTGATTTGGTCAATCAAGTCAATGTGTATGTCATCAATATTGACAAAGCTATTCGCCATTCGGATGAACTTTTTGCCCCCTTCCTCGACGATTTGACCATTTTTAACCACCGAATCAATCACAATATGCTGTCTAACCGCTTCAACTTCTTCGTCATTCAAGTCAGGATAGACTTCCTTAATGATTTTTGGAATAAGAACTTTATTGATGACTTCAGGTTCGACATTACCAGGCATGGCTTTTAGCATGATATCATTTTGTAAGATTTTGGCTTTTAAGTCGTTTAAATCTTGCTCAATAATTTCTTTTGCCCGTTGAGACGTTGCCGTTTTAAATCCACCCACTCGAATGGTATTCTCGTCATCATTTTTCTTATCGTTGTTAGCTTCTTCCTCATCTTCGGATTTGAGTTTGAAGTTAAAGTTCGGGGCAAGCACCTGCTCCATCAATAACGATGCGGTAATCGCTTTAAGCATATTATTGACCGCTACCTTGACTTCTGTGCCTTCGGCTTCAGGCTCGGCGATAAGATTGGTAAATTGAGCATGGACTTTATTTGAGCTATCTCGGGTAACACGTCCGATAATTTGAATAATTTCGGTCAATGAGCCACGATAGCCAATGGTTAGGGCGTGTTCACAATATGGCCAGTCAAAGCCTTCTTTTGCCATACCCAAGGCAATAATGATATCAATGGCATCAACATCGTCCATTGAGCGTAAGTATTGTGAGATTTTCTCTCTATCTTTGGGTTCATCGTTAACCAAGTCGGCGACTTTTAGGGTTTTGCCTGTTTGTGCATTTTTGACATAGATAACGCCTGTATCGGGGTCTTGGTAGTCCACTTCGCCCAATATGTCTAGGATATGTCCGACTTCCGCCATTTTATCTTTGGATGATTCATTGGCATTGACATTGGGAATATGAATAATGGTCTTTTTATTCACATCCAAGATTTCTTCCAATGCCGAAATATCTTTATCAAATGGCTTTTTAAAATATCTTCCTGTATAAAAATGATAGCCAATTCCCAATGATTTTAGGTATTCATAGCCATTGAGCTGTTGATAGTAGTTATAAGTGACTTTGGTAAATTTGATTTCATCTTCAGGCAATAGTACAGGCACACTATCGCCCCGAAAATATGAACCTGTCATCGCGACAATATGGGCATTCGATTTTGCCATGATGTTTTTAATCACTTCGCCCAGTCGGTTATCGCCTTCGGCTGACACATGGTGAAACTCATCAATCGCAATCAAGCAGTCGTTAAACTGGGTTTGCTCAATTTCGGCACAGGCAAAACGAAATGTCGCATGGGTACAAATTAAAATCTGTTCATCAGATTCCAAAAATTCAAGAAAGGTAGCGACTTTACTTTTTTCTGAGCTAGCGGTGCAAAGGTTATAATGTGGGTTGGGTGTCCAATTGGCAAAAAAGCCATCTTTTGTGAGAGCAGTTGATCTAAACGATGCCCCAATATTGCGTTCGGGTACGGCTACTATGACTTTTTTGATACCTTGATTGCGTAATTTTTCAAGGGCGATAAACATTAATGCCCGAGATTTACCCGAAGCGGGCGGTGCTTTAATCAGCAGATATTGGGCGGAATTGGCATCAAATGCCTTTTGTTGCATTTCTCGCATACCGTAGGCGTTGGTTTTTTTGCTACTACCTGTTTGGTTATATTCGGATTTAAAAAAGTCTGGCACGGTGTGTTACCTCATTGGGATTTAGCTTTGGGCGTTGATTTGGTTGTCTTTTCTTCGCTAATCATTTTTTCATACAGTTTGAATAGGTATTCTAGGCGTTCGCTATCACTATCAAAAGGTTTCAAACGGTAGCATTGCTCAATGGCTTCATCTAGGGCTTGGTGAGCTTGTTTTAGGTCATTTGGCATGGTGTCGGGGTTATACATCCATGCGAGGGTTTTGCCGATATGATTGGCTCTAGCTTCTATGATATCTAATACATATTGGCGTAAGTTTTCCTGTTGCTTTTTATCGATTTGTGGGAAAGGGAAAGTGTTATAGCAGAGTCTTGATGAATATCTATAACGAGTTTCTAATTTTCCACCAATAGCATTAATCCAAACCATGTGCATTTTTGATAATAATATTGCAGAAATAATTGGCGTTGGGTTCTCAATAATTTGTACTGAATCAGTATAAGCATACTTACCTCTAAATAATTCAATGGGTAAATATGCTCTTTTTTCTGATGATACTCTAGGTATTACTAAATAGTCTTTATCTTCGGCAATATGTTTCTTACAAAATCTGTAAGGCAAAATATCATTTTCTCGTTCTACTTTGCATAAGTTTACTCGTTCTCTGATAAAGTTATCTTTTAATGCCTGTGAATACTCGCTCTCATTGATATAAAGGCAATATTTTTTTGTGCCACTTATAAGCTCAGCAGCACCAATTAATTGCCTTATAAATTTTTTATTAAACTCATTGATATTTTTATCTTTTTCCTGCTCATCAAAAAACAAGGCATCACTTTTAGAAATGTAATTAACTCGATTTGGTGATTCATATCCAAGTATTTTATTAGAATTACTTAGGGGTGAAATAATAATATCCCTCTCATCTCGCAGATAAGCATTAATATTTTTGGCTTCGTTTTTGAAGTTATTCGAAAATATATATTTCGATTGATTTGAAGTATTTCTTATAGCTACAATAACTACGGCAACAACAGCGTTACTTTTAGCATTATTTTCCCAACTAAAAGAAGTATAAGCAAAATCAATTTCAATTTGGCTACTTAATATTTTATTCCATAACAAATCGACTTGCTCACCTTGGCAGATTGAATTTGTAGCTACTAACGCACATTTGGCATTTCTATTTTTGATGTATTTTTCTGCTAGTATAAACCATCCTGCTACATAATCTAGCTTACCTGAATTAGTGGTAATAAGTGCTAAATCAGCTTTTTTATCAAGGTCCATCCTAGCTGAACCACAATACGGCGGATTACCAATGATATAAACCTCATCAGAATCACTAATCGGACATACTTTTTCCCAATTTTCACGAATCGCATTACCTTGCTTGATATTCCCCATTGTCTTTAACGGCAAAATCGAACTCACTACCGCATAATCTGACAACTGCTCCTCAAAAATAATATTCATCTGATGTTCAGCAAGCCACAACGATAAAATCGCAATCTCATGAGCAAAATCATTAAACTCAATCCCATAAAACTGAGAAATCTTAATCTGTGAACCAAACGTCATCACAACATTCTCGGATAACTCAATAACCTGCTTAATCAACTCAATCTCAAGTACCCGCAACTCTTTATACGTGATAATCAAAAAATTACCACTCCCACATGCAGGGTCAAAAAATTTCGCCTTAGCGATACGATTTTGCAACTTATAAAGCTGATTAACGGTTGTCGCCTTCTCAAGTTCCTCATAAAATTCATCAAGGAATAACGGCTTAATCAGCTTCTTAATATTGGGAACAGAGGTGTAATGTTGCCCAAGGTTACTTCTATCAACCTTATTCGTCACCGCCTGAATCATCGAACCAAAAATATCGGGGTTGATGTTTTTCCATTGTAGCTCACCAAGCTCAACCAAGATTTTGCGAGCCTTTGCCGAAAAAATTGGTGAACTAATTTTATCTCGGAATAAACCGCCATTCACATACGGAAAGTCCGCCAAAAACTGCGGTAAATCCTTGGTGTCCTGCGAATCCAAACGAGCAAACAGCTTATCCAAAAACAAATGCGTGTCCGAGCCGTCTTTGGCGGTGTGCTGTACCAAGGTATTGGTAAAAATACTGTCTTGTGCAAAAATCCCTGTGTCTTCGGCAAAAAAACAAAATAGCAAGCGAGATAAAAACACATTCAAAGAATGAATCTGTTCTTTGGACTGATAGATATCGGGGGTTTCGCTGATTAAATGGTCATATAAGGTTACCATTTTATAAGCGGCATTTCTATCCGCTTCATTATCATTCGCTGAATGATAAACTTCGCTTCCTGCAAGCGGTAAGAAAAAGTCGTAATGCTTGGGTAATTCGTTAAACGCAATATCAAGCGTTTTGCCGAGCTTTAAATCTTTGGCTACCAAATGCTCATAATCGGTCATCAAAGCGAATCTAGGGATATGTTTGGCGACAATACTATCACTAGAAACGCTATCAATGGCATTGAGTAAATTATCGCCATTTTCTACTCGAAATAGGATTTTTTTGGCATATAGCACCTCATTGTCACGTTTTGAACGGTTTTGGTCACCTTTTTTTAGGCGACTAATGATAGATTTGCTAATGCCATACGCAAGAAGGAAATCATAGATAAAATTTTCATTATCGCCTGTAGATAGGATGTTCTCTAATTGACTGGCTATTTCGTGGCTACTCATGGATTACTCAATAAAACGCTGTTTTTCTTGGAAAATAGTAGAATTTAACACAATAAAAAATCCTTTGCCATAATATTCTTACAGAATGACAAAGGATAATAAAATTGATAAGCTGTGCTAGTTATCTTTTTATTTTTATTATCAATTAAAATGCCTTTTGCTTCGTAGTCCACTTGATAGCCGTTATCCTGGAACACTTTTTTGTAATATTCATGGATATGCAACTGACCATTTGCACTCGTACCATTCGTCGCTCTAAGTTTGGCATTGAAAGCCATAAACCAAAAGTAAAATACAACGGCTTGAATCATAAGCATCACTACGACAGCTGACATAAAGCTAGTAAAAAACGAGCCTTTATAATAAAAACCACTCGCCAATCCTAATATGACCGTCAAAATAGCGACGATTTTAAAATAACGCTTTCTACCTGGCGTTAGCTTGAATCTTGGGATTAGTTGGAGTTTGGGTGCATTGTCATCATTGGCACTAAGAATTTGGACAGTCATAGCAAAACCTTTCTTTTTAATTAAAAAAAGCATAGTAATTAGGACTTACGCAAAACCGTAATTTTTTTGCATAAGGGGAATAAACTATAGTAGCATAAGGCATGACAAAAAACCACTCACACGCTTAGACTACTGCCAATACCTAATGGTGAGCCAAACCAACTACACACTCACCTACTATGC